>NZ_VRUT01000138.1:0-12694 GCF_008039465.1 Methylobacterium sp. WL120
CCCGCCCCCCCCCCCCCCCCCCCGGGGGGGGGGGGGGGGGGGGCCCGCCCCCCCCCCCCCCCCCCGGCGCCGGGCCGCCGGCGCCCCCCCCCCCGCCGCCGCCGGCCCGCAGCAGGGTCCGTCGCGAGAGCCCGAAATCGTCCGCCATGCCACCCCGTCTCGGTCGGTTGAGAGGCGGGGAAACCCGGCGCCGGTTGGCAGAGTTCCGCGCTTCGGCTCAGTGCAGCCGGTCGGGCGGGGCGGCCGCGTTCCAGGCGGCGCGCGCTTCGACCGCCGTCGCGACCTCGCGCGGCGGTCCTTCGAGGAAGGCGAGGCCGGCCTGGGTGCCGCTGCGCCACACGATCTCGGCGCGGCGGGTCTGATTGCGGCAGGCCACCGTGAGGTCGACGACGCGCGGCAGAACCACGTCCTCCGCGATCACGATGCGGACGCCGGTGAGCGAATGGTCCCGCAGGCGGCACTCGACTTCCGGGAGGAAGGCCGCGATGCGCAGGGTGCCGCCGTAGCAGGCGCGGCGGCGATCACATTGGCGGCGCTCGATCGGGGGCGTCGTCAAGGTCACAGGCGTGTTTCCCATCTCAGGTTGCTACTTCGATAATGCAGCCAAGCATGAAAGGCTTCCTAGAGTCAGGCGTAACCATTCGTTAAGCTTAACGCCTGGCCGCAGCCGGCGCGTCACTCGGGCGGGGGCGGGTCGGGGGCCTCGACGCCGCCGCTGCGCTGAAGCTGGAGCGCCACGAACCAGCAGAGAGCCGCCCAGGCGGCGCCGATGCACCAGCCGGCCAGCACGTCGCTCGGCCAGTGGACGCCGAGGTAGATCCGGCTGATCCCGACCAGCAGGGTCATGGCGACGCCCAGCGCCAGCACCAGCGCCTTGACCCGGCGGTGGCGGTCGATCCGCGCGATCAGCGTCGCCAGGGTCAGGTAGGCGATCGCCGACATCATGGCGTGCCCGCTCGGGAAGCTCGCGGTGAACACGTCCATGCCGTGCGGCACCAGGTCCGGCCGCGGGCGGTGATAGAACAGCTTCAGCACCGTCGAGACCAATTCGCCGCCGCCGACCGCGCCGACCACGAACAGGCCGACCCGGCGCTTGCCCGACAGGGCGAGGTAGGCCGCCACCGCCACGGTGAGGAGGACGATGGTGAAGACGCTGCCGAGCCCGGTGATGTCGCGCATCGTCTCTTCGAGCCAGGGCGGCCCGATCGGATCGGAGAGGTCGGCGGGGTTGCGCAGGGCCAGCAGGATCCGGCGGTCGAGCGCCTCGGTGGAGCCCTCGCCGACCTCGTGGGCGAGCGCGAAGAACGCGTAGCCGAGCCCGCTGACGCAGATCAGCGCCAGCAGCGGCCCGACCTCGTTGAGGCGCAGCCGGAGCCAGACGGAGGTGGCGTGGGAGAGGAAGGGGATGCGGCGGACGAGGGTGGGCGCACGCATCGGCGACATCCCGCTCACGCGTTCTCACCGAACGCGAACTGCGCCCGCTCGGCCCACGGGCCGCCGAGATAGCGCCAGAGCCGCGTCGCCGGCGCGGTGAAGTGGAACGGCGCGAAGTCGTCGGCGAGGGCGGCGTGGAGCGCGCGGGCGGTCTCGGGATCGACCTTGTTCTGCACGGTGACGTGCGGGCGCCAGCCCTGCTTGTCCTGCGCCGTGAGGTGCGCCTCGAAGGTCTTGGCCAGGCGTGCGCGAAACGCCGACAGCGCCTCGGATTCGAGCACGTAGGCGACCCCGCGGCCTGTGAAGCGCAGGCCCGTCACCGCGACCACCGGCGACGGCACGGTGCGGGCGAGCATCGCGATCGTCTCGCGCACCCCGGGCTCGGCCGCGCCCGGCAGGTTGTGGAACAGTGTGGCATGGGCCGGAATGTGGTTCAGCGCCTTCGGGAAGTGGCGCCGGCGCAGGCCGTCGAACCGCGCGAACGTCTCCGCATCGAAGGCGAGCGTCAGGATCAGCGGTGCCGGGTCGGCGTCCGGCTCCCCGGTGTTTCGTATCGGCGTTTCGGGCATGCGGGCTCTCGGTCGCGGCTGAACGAGGATGGCGCGGGGGGGCGGTCAGGTCCAGTAGAGGATTCGCGCGGCGGGCAGGTCGCGGGCGAGCGCTTCGAACAGGGTGGCGCGCATCGCGGCCATCACGTCCTTGGGGAAGACGTACTTCACCGAGCCGAACTTGGTGAGCTTCCTGGTGCGCCCGGCCTCGTCGAGCGGCAGGTCGGAGCCCGGATACCAGCCCTGCAGCACCTGCTTCGAGCCCGGCGTGAAGCGGTGGGTGATCAGCTCGGCGGTGAGGTCGAGGTCGGGAACGCCCGCCAAAGCCTCGGCCGCCTCGCGGATCAGCGCGGCGTAGCCTGCCTTCCAGTCCGGCACCGGCAGGATCGGCGCGATGGTGAGGCCGACGGGATAGCCCGCCAGCGCCACCGCCCGCATCGCCCCGAGCCGGGCGTCGAGGCTCGCGGTGCCGCCCTCGTAGCGCGTGGCGGCGCGGGCGTTGACCGAGAACCGGATGCGGGTGCGGCGGCGGTGCGGAAGGTCGAGCAGCGGCTCGACGGCGGCGAACTTGGTGGTAAAGCGCAATTGCACCGGCGCCTCCCAGGCGCCGAAATGCCGGATCGCCGCCGAGAGCGACCCGGTGAGGTGCTCGATGCCCAGCGGATCGGTGTAGCACGAGGCCTCGAAGGTGGTGCCCTCCTGCGCCCGCTCGGCCTGGGCGGAGGTGACCGCGCCCTGGCCGAGGTAAGCTTCGAGATTCCCGAGGATCGCGTCGAGGTTGGCGTAGGCGCGCGTCACCGGCGGCCCGGAGAGCGAGCCGGCGAGGTAGCAGTACTGGCAATGGGCCGGGCAGCCCTCGGCCAGGTCGAAGCGCCAGTCGGCCGAGGGCGGGATCGGCTGCAGCCGGAGCTTGGTCGGCGGCGCCACGACGAGGGCGAGCGTCGCCTTCGCCTCGACGTAGGCCCGGCGCGGGTCGGCGTGGCGCAGGCCGGTGAGGCGGTTGGCGGCCAGGCGCTCGACCGGGAGTCCTTGCGCCTCCGCGCGGGCGAGCATCGCCCGTCCGTGCGCGTGCTCCAGGGCAGCCGGCGTCACCAGCACGCGCCGCGGTCGCCACAGGCGCGCCGGCCGGGCGGGCGAGGGAGCCGACGACGGCGGCGCGAGGGCCGGTGGCGGCGCGAGGGTCTGGGCGGTCTCCATGGTTTGCGAACGCCGCGGCCCCTGCGCCGGCTCCTGACTTCCGCCGGGCGCGGCCTGCGGCTAAAGCACCGCCATGGCCTCGCAGCGTTCTCCCGTCCCCCCCGTCCGGGAAACCGTCCACGAGGGGCGCGACGGCTGGCTGTTCCTGATCGGCGGCAGCAACGACGTCATGGAGCGCTACCGCGGCACCTTGCGCCAATGGTGGACCCTGCGCGGCTGGACCCGGCTGATGACGGCGCGCGCCGCCCGCGCCGCCCGCCTCGGCATCCGCTGCGTCCAGTTCATCGTGCCCGAGAAGCTCTCGGTCTACGACCACATGACGATCGACCTGCCCTACGACCCGTCGCGCGCCTCGACCCGGCGGCTCGCCCGCAAGCTCGCGGGACAGGCCGCCTACCTCGACCTGCTCGGCCCCTTCCGCGCCGCCCGCGACGGGCCGGCGCCCCTCTACCTGAAGACCGACACGCATTGGTCGGCGGACGGGTGCCTGCTCGCCTACCGCGAACTGATGCGTGCCCTCGCCGCGATCCCGCCGGCCGACATCGGTGCGCGTCCCGCCCTCGTCATGGATCGGGTGATGGACCTCGGCGCCAAGCTGCCGGGCCGGCCGGTCGAGCGGCTGGTGCGCCCGCAGATCCAGCGGGACGCGGTGCGCATCGAGGCCGGCGCGCTGCTCACGGCCTACGAGGCGGAGGGCCGCGAGCGCGACCTGCACACGGGGGCGCACGTGGTCTACCGCAACGACAACCCGGCCGCGGACCCGCGGCGCGTGGTGCTGTTCGGCGATTCCTACGCGCATTTCGCGCCCATGCTGCTCACGGGGCTGCTCGCCGAGAGCTTCGCCGAGGTGCACTTCGTGTGGTCGGCGAACCTCGATTGGGCCTACGTCGAGCGGGTGCGCCCCGACATCCTGCTGTTCGAGCTGGCCGAGCGCTTCCTCGCCCGCCTGCCGAGCGACGACTTCGACGTGGCCGCCGGGCGCAGGGTCGCGACGGTCTAAGCGAGTTTTGCAAAAGTGGCCGGCGGTTTTTCGTCAAAAACTTGCGACGGACCAAGGATTTGAGCAGGGTCGCGTTGCCGACGCGGCTCGGCTCAGGGCGTCGGCTGGACCAGGCTAGTCTCCGTCAGGGCGTCGTCGATTTGGAAGGCGCGGTACCCGTCCGGCGTCGCGGCGATGCCGAACAGCAGGACGAGGATCGCGAGGATTCCAGCCAGGCCCAGCGTCACCCCGTCGGCCTGCCGCCGCAACCCGTGGATCGCGGCGCATCCGGCGGTGAACACGGCCGCCTCGGCGGCGGGAATCGCGAGGGCGAGCGACATCGATCCTCCATTCAGGCCATCTCGGCGCGGTCGCGCCGGGCGTCCCACGGCCCGGCCGCAACCGCCGAGCAAGCTAGCCAAGCAAGACAACCAAGCAGGAAACGGGCTAGGTTTTGCACCGACCCTTCTTCCCTTCCGCGCAAGGCCGGCCCGAGGGGCGGGCGGACGCGCGCAGCACCGGAAACGCATCGCATGGGATTGCTCGTCGACGGCGCCTGGCAGGACCAATGGTACGACACCAAGTCGACCGGTGGCCGCTTCGAGCGCAAGGCCTCGGCGTTCCGCAGCTGGGTCACCGCCGACGGTGCCCCGGGCCCGTCGGGGGAGGGCGGGTTCGCGGCCGAGGCGGGGCGCTACCACCTCTACGTCTCGCTCGCCTGCCCGTGGGCGCACCGCGCCCTCATCGTGCGGGCGCTGAAGGGCCTGGAGGACGCGATCTCCGTCTCCGTCGTCGATCCGCACATGGGCTCGGAGGGTTGGGTGTTCGGCGACAGCCCCGGCGCCACCCCCGATCCGATCCACCACGCGACGCGGCTCTACGAGGTCTACCGCGCCGCCGACCCGCACTATACCGGCCGCGTCACCGTGCCGGTGCTGTGGGACCGCAAGAAGCGGACGATCGTCTCGAACGAGTCGGCCGAGATCATCCGCATGTTCGATTCGGCCTTCGGCGGCACCGGGCCGGACCTCTGCCCGGACGACCTGCGTGAGTCGATCGATGCCGTGAACGCCCGGGTCTACGACCGGGTCAACAACGGCGTCTACAAGGCGGGCTTCGCCACCGAACAATCCGTCTACGAGGAGGCCTTCGCCGCGCTGTTTTCCGAGCTCGACGCCCTCGAAGCCCGCCTCGACGGCCAGCGCTATCTCTGCGGCGCGCAGCTGACCGAGGCCGACATCCGGCTGTTCACGACGCTGGTGCGGTTCGATGCGGTCTATGTCGGGCACTTCAAGTGCAACCGGCGGCGCATCGCCGACTACCCGAACCTGTCGAACTACCTGCGCGACCTCTACGCCCTGCCGGGCGTCGCCGGGACGGTGAACCTCGTCCACATCAAGCGGCACTATTACGAGAGCCACCCGACCATCAACCCGACGGGCATCGTGCCGGCGGGGCCGGACCTGGACTTCGCCGCGCCCAACGACAGGGCCCTGCGCTTCGGCGCGTGAAGCGCGAACTTGTGGCGCGAACTTGCAGCGCGAACTTGCAGCGCGAACTTGCAAACCGGACTCGACGGATGCGCGCGGCGCGTTAGATCGCCGCCATGACGATCGCACAGACGCTCCGCCGCCTCGCCCTCCTCGCCGCGCCCCTGGCGCTCGCCGGCCCCGCCTGGTCGCAGGCGGCGGTGCAGCTCGAGGGCACCTGCGAGAAGCTGGTGATCGAGGGCAAGGACGCCACCGCCGCCTGCAAGCCGACGCTCGGGAACGCCGCCGAGCGCCGCCGCACGACCTTCGACTTCACCACCACCGACGGTCGCACCCTGAGCTTCAGCGGCACCGGCGCGCAGCAGGAGCGCACGGAGGAGACCGACCCGCTCCAGCCGATCAACCTCGTCACCGCCGGCACGTCGAGCGACAAGGGGATCGTGCGCAACCCGACGCCGGCGGTCGGCGCCTGCACCTTCTCGACGCCGGCCCCGGGCAAGACGACCATTGCCTGCGAGGCTTCGGCGCCGGACGGGCGCACCTTCGCCGGCACCTTCGTGACGCAGGCGAAGGCCGCCTCGGGCGCCCCCGCGCAGTAAGCCGCGCTTTCTCGAAGACGTCGGCCACTCCGCCTCCGGGAGATCGCTCCCGGGGGGGGCATGTCTCACGCCGCGACGCCGGCCAGACGAGGATGGCGGCAAGATCGCACCGGCGGCGACCTGGCGCACGGATTCCCTTGCGGACAGAGCGCGTTTCGCACTGGTCAGCCGGGCGCCTGAGTCCCATGTACCGCGTCAGGCGACACTTGGTTCCAAGGCCCGATACCGCATGCTGAACGACACGCTCGCGACGGACGCGCATCCCGGTGCGTCCGACCTGATCCGAGAGACCACCACGACCGGATTCCGGCAGGACGTGATCGCCGAGTCGGCGAACCGTCCCGTGCTGGTCCTGTTCTGGTCGCCCCGCGCCCCGTCGAGCAAGACGCTGCTGACGGTGCTCGAAAAGTTCGTCCGCGCGGCCGCCGGCAAGGTCGTCCTCGTCAAGATGAACGTCGACGAGCATCCGGCGGTCTGGGGCCAGATCGGCCAGCAGCTCGGCCTGCAGGGCGTGCCCGCCGTGGTCGCCATCGACCAGGGCCGCCCGGTCGACATGTTCGAGGGCGCCCTGCCCGAGGCCCAGATCAAGACGTTCTTCGATCGTCTCGCCGGGCCGAGCGAGATCGACCAGGTGATGGCGGAAGCCGCGCAGGCGCTGGAGGAGGGCGACCTCGCCGGCGCCTCCGAGCTCTATGCCGCCGTGCTCGGGCAGCAGCCCGACAACGTCGCGGCGCTGGCCGGCCTCGCCAAGATCCAGCTCGACGCGGGCGAGTTGGAGAACGCCAAGCAGGTGCTCGCGATGGTGCCGGAGGCCAAGGCCGCCGACCCGGGGCTCGCCGGCATCCGCGCCGCGATCGAGCTGGCCGAGCAGGCCGCCGCGCTCGGCGACCTCGCCGGCCTCGAGACCGAGGTCGCGGCCAACGCCGACGCGCATCAGGCCCGGTTCGACCTGGCGCTGGGGCTCAACGCCGGGAACGAGCGCGAGAAGGCGGTCGATCACCTGATCGAGATCATCCGCCGGGACCGCACCTGGAACGAGGACGGCGCGCGCAAGCAGCTGCTCCAGTTCTTCGAGGCCTGGGGCCCGATGGACCCGGCCGCGATCCGCGGGCGGCGCAAGCTCTCGACGCTGCTGTTCGCGTGAGGTCGGACTCCGAAGGTTTCGTATCGCTGGAGGCGTCATGAGCACGCATGCGGGCTACAAGGGTCCGGGCGATTGCCCCCCCGTCATCCCGGTCTTCCCCCTGCCCGGCGCCCTGCTGCTGCCGCGCGGGCAGATGCCGCTCAACATCTTCGAGCCGCGCTACCTCGCCATGGTGGACGACGCGCTGCGGACCGACCGGGTCATCGGCATGATCCAGCCGGACGCCGAGGGCGGCGCCTCGCCGATGAGCCCGAAGCTGTACCGGGTCGGCTGCGCCGGCCGCATCACCCAGTTCGCCGAGACCGGCGACGGCCGCTACCTGCTGTCGCTGACCGGCATCGGCCGCTTCCGGGTGATGAGCGAGTTCGCCACCACCGGCGCCTACCGGCGCTGCCAGGTCAGCTACGACGACTTCGCCATCGACTTCACCGCGCGCGCCGGGGAAGACGCCGTGGACCGCGACGGCGTCCTGCGGGCCCTGCGGGACTTCGTCGATTCCAACGACCTCAAGGTCGACTGGGCGGGCATCGAGGAGGCGCCGAACGAGGCGCTGGTCAACGCGCTCTGCATGATGAGCCCGTTCGGCGTCCGCGAGAAGCAGGCGATGCTCGAGGCGCCCGACCTGAAGACCCGCGCCGAAATCCTGGTCGCGGTCACCGAGATGGAGATGGTGCGCAGCACCGGGCCCGAGCCGACGATGCAGTAGCGGGCGTTCCCAAGGCGGGTTCGGCGATGACGAACGCCTGCGCCTCCGCTACCAACCGGCAAGGCTTCGAACAGAGATCGAGAGCATGACGCAGGACATGACCACCCAGGGCACCGCCGTCGAGGCGACCCGCGTCGACCCGAAGCTGCTCGAGCTGCTGGTCTGCCCGCTGACCAAGGGCACCCTCGACTACGACGCCGGCCGCCAGGAACTGATCAGCCGCTCGGCCAAGCTCGCCTACCCGATCCGCGACGGCATCCCGATCATGCTGCCGGAAGAGGCGCGCCAGCTCACGGACTGATCCGGCACGAGGAGCCAGGCATGGCCTTCAAGGCGAAATCGGCCTCCGAGACCAAGGCCGCCGACCTCGCGTCGGCCCTCGTGCGCATCGCCGACCGGGACGGCGCGCCGGTCCAGGTCGGCGTCGACCAGCTGCGCCAGGGCAACCCGCGCCTGACGCCTTTGGCGATCGGGCAGCTCTACCGCAAACACCGCGACCACCTCGACGCCGCGCTCGCCGAGCGCGGCTACGTCCTCGTCGGCTATGCCGACCAGGGTCCGGGCCGCGGCATGGAATTCGCGATCGACCCGGCCTGACGCCGCACTCTCGGCCGACGCAAGCCGCGCCGACGCGAGGCACGCCGACGAACGTGCCGCGGTGCCCGTCCGCTCGCCCCCGTGCTAGGGGACGGCATGCCCCGCTGGCTTTTCCTCACCTTCGCCGCCGCCATCGTGCTGGCCGTGTTCGGCAGCGCCTTCATCGCCCTGAGGGGCGCGCCGGCCAAGCCGTCGATCTCCGAGCCGGCCGCCGCCCCGCGCTGAATCGCGTTTCGCGCGATCGATCGCGCGAGAGCATGTTTCGTGATCTCTGGATCACGGAACATGCTCTAATACCAAGTCTCATGGGTAGGAACCCATGAGGTCCGGCGGATTGCCGCCGCCCCGCAGTCGCGGGGGCCAGACCTCGATGAGTCGGGCTCATCGAGGTCTGGTATAACTTGCTGTGTGGTCGCACTTTCCTCATGCGAGCCGGCATCCACCTCGCATGAAAATGCGCTAGGGCACCGCGTCCTGGCGTGCCGACGCGATCAGGCGGTCGCCGTCCTCGCGCAGCAGCAGGCGGTCCGCGACGAGGGCGTCGACGGATTTCGTGACCGCCGCGACGTAGGCGTCCGCGCTCGCGTAGCGCTCCTCCAGGGACGGGCGCGGGTCGCCGGCCGCCTCGCGTTCGGCTCGCGTGCGCGCGAAGCCGATCTGGCTTCCCTCGCGATCGCACAGGGCGCCGGCCGGGAACGGGTCGGCGTAGAGGTTCCAGCCGGTGAAGGTCGCGCGCGGGGCCGCGACCGCGGGCAGGCGGATGCCCGCCGCCTCGTTGCCGTCCGCGTCGACACGCGGCACCAGCGGCCGGTACTGCGGCCCGGTCTCGGGGCGCGGGTCGACATAGGTGGAAAACCGCGCGATCGCGTTGGGCGTCGTCGGCACGGGAATGCCCACCAGGAACGGGAAGCCGGCGTCGGCGGCCTCCACCAGCGTGCCGTCCGACAGGCGGGGGACGCGGCTCTCCGGCGGAGCCTTGCCCGCGGTCACCCATTCCTCGAGCGCGACGAGGAGCGCCCGCAGGGCCGGCGCCGGGTTCAGGGTGCTGCGCGGGTTCGCGCACGCCCCCTTGGTCGAGGTCAAGCCGGCGCGCCCGTAATGAAAGCCGCTGGAGACCAGGAAGGCGCGCGACGTCTCGGGCAGCGGCATGTCGGACCGGCCGAGCGGGTCCGTCGTGAGCATCGAGGCGCCCTTCTGCCAATACTCGGTGCCGGTGTTCACCTCGATCAGGAGCGGGTCGAAGCCGTCGTCGCGCAGGAGCGCGCCGGTCCGGCCGGTGATCGGGTCGTGCTGCCGCGCGGTGGAGAACGGAAAGGCGTTCTCGGGATAGAGGTGGTCCTCGTGCTGCGTGTTGGTGCGGGAGGGCTGCCCGAACCGGGCGTTGAGGAAGATTCCGCCGACGCCCGCGATGTGCGAGAGCATGCCGTCGAAGACCCGGCGGCCGGCCTCGTCGCGGTTGAAGCCCTGGAAGACGAAGTCGCGCAGGTAGCGCCCGCTCTGCGAGATGCCGAGGGCGACGGCGTGGCGGATGGAGCCGCCGGCCGGGTTCGCCCCGTCGGCCGCGGCGCCGCGCAGATAGGCCACCACGTCCCGCGTCGCGGCGAAGCCGACGCCGAGCACCTTCGGCTCGGTGGCCTGGTAGGTGAGCTCGTAGAGCGACCCCGGCAGCGGTTTGGTGCCCTTGGGCAGCAACTCGAGTTGCCGCGGCGTCGCGTAGTGCCAGGCGTCGGCCGGGACCGGCCGCGGCGGGTCGCCCTCGCGGCGGCGGACGGTGAGCTGCGCGCCGGCCTTGTCGGGGCTCGCGGCCTTGTCCTGGCTCGCAGCCTTGAAGGTGAGGTAGAACGGCGCCTCGGGCGGCCCGCGCGTGGCGCTGACGAGCTCGTCGCGCACCGTCTCGACGATCGGCTTGCCGTCGCGCGTCGCCACCGGAACGTCGATCGCCATGCCGCCCTGTTGGCGCAGGGCGTCCGCCTCCCAGCCCGACCAGACCACCGTGTCGCCGCGGCGCAGGACGAGGCCGGTTCCGGCATCCGCGGCGGAGCGCGGATCGTTGACGGCTTGGGCCGCCTGCGCCGGCGCGTCGAGCACCCAGTTGAACAGGAACTTGCGGCCGCGGTTCAGCACCTCGAACAGCAGCGTGCCGCTCCCGCGGGTGGGGTCCTTCGGGCGCAGCATGAACAGGTCGGTCCTGTATTCGACCAGGCCGCGGGCGTTTCGCGGCGCCAGCGCGATGTCGACGATGCCGGCGTTGGCCGGGTCGGCCGGATCGAGCTCGCCGCGGGCCGTGCCGACGACGCGCTCGTAGGCGCCGGCCGCACCGAACGCGGCTCCGTCGGCGAAGGGCTCGACCGCCGTGACGTCGATCCCGACGATGCGGGCCTCCGCGGGCGCGGCGCACAGCGCGCAGCCGAGCGCGGCGAGGATGGCGCCGTTGGTTCGCATGGTCACTCCCTGGTCCGGCTCGAAGAAGGCCGGTGCGGTCAGCAACCACACGTTGGGGCAAGCGTCGAGGGGGTGCGTCGTCCGAGAGGTGCCGACCTCGCCGACCTGTCAGCCGAGAGAGCCGGTCGCCGGTCCGGCGGCGAGCGACGGCACGGGCTGTCGGACATCGATGCTGCCGACGCAAAAAAGGCGCCCGTATCGGGCGCCTGCGGAGAGGCCGAGCGTTGATTTTGCGAGGTATGATGGATGGTGCTGCGAGGGGGGATCGAACCCACGACCTCCTCATTACCAATGAGGTGCTCTACCACTGAGCTACCGCAGCGACGGCTTTTCGGGGCCCGCGAGGGGGCGTCTCCGTCCAACCGAGAGGGGCTTTAAGGGATCGGCGGCGGCTTGGCAATCGCGTCTGGCGGTCCTGGCGGCGCAATCGACCGGACGGCTCACGATTTGACGCGGCCGTCCTTCTTCAGCGCCGCGCGGATGATCGCCGCGAGGCCTGGTTCGGTGACCGCCTCGGCGGCTTCGGCCGGCGTGAACCAGCGCTGCTCGCGCTCGTGCTGCTCCGGCCAGCTCTTGCGGTGCTTGCGTACCTCGAGGGGGAACACCTTCACCTGGCACAGCACCGCATCGCGGTTCTTCAGGCGCTTCTGGTAGAGGTAGAAGCCGAGCGGCCGCTTGCCGATCTGCCCGAGCACGCCGGCCTCCTCGTAGGCCTCGCGTGCCGCCGCCTCGAACGGCTTGCGCCCCTTCATCGGCCACCCCTTCGGGATCACCCAGCGCCGGCTCTCGCGGGAGGTGACGAGGAGGACGCTGTAGCTCCCGTCGGGCTCGCGCCGGAACGGTAGCGCCCCGACCTGCGGGCGCGCCTCGCGCTCGTCGTCGAGCGGCATCGTCGTCATGCCCGCCGCCCCCGGGCGGCCGCGCCGAAGCGTGCATGGCGCGCAAACACGTGCGGCCCGGTCGCGGCCAGGACGATGCGGTTTCCAGGACCGGAACGGGGATGGAACAGCGGCGAAGCCTCTCGGATCGGATAGTTACCCGGCAAATAATCGATCCGGGTCGTCCAGGGAAGCGGATGCCCTGCGACATCCAGGCCATTTCCCGCCCATGACACGGACCTGACCCGGGTCAAACGCGCCAAGTCACGGCTCGGTCCCGTCCTGTCGGACAATCTGGTGTTGCAGGACGCTTGATCGAGATGGCTGTCCGATGAAAGCCCGACGCGAGGCAGGGTTCGGACCTGCGCCCAGTCCGGTCAGCCGAACCGGCGGGCCTTGGCTTCTGCATCCTCGTTCGGGCTGCCCGGAGGAAGGGGCTGCGGCAGGACGACGGGGCTTGCGGTGCCCACCGGCATCGGTCCGGGCTCGGCGAGGTTCGCGGATGAGCCGGTCGCAGGTCCGGTCCGTGCCGAGGGGGCGCCGGCCGGCAGGGTGGTGGCCGACGTCGCGCCGTTCGGCGGTATCACGGCCGCCGGCTTCGGCTCGGTCGTCGAGACGCTCGCGGGGAAGGCGGGCGCCGGGTTCGCGGTGGGCGGCGCGGCCGGGCGCGGTGCCGCGAG
>NZ_VRUT01000139.1:0-12635 GCF_008039465.1 Methylobacterium sp. WL120
TCACGCCGCCACCGGTAGTACGTCACCGAACTCACACCGAGCGCGCGGATTGCATCGGCCACGCTCTGGCCCTGTGAGATCAGCACGTCCGCCTGACGGAGCTTCGCGACGATCTCCTCGGGCTTCGGGTGTTTTGCCATCTCGTCCGTCCTCCAGGCTCAAAAGCCATACCAAAGGGCGGACCACTTCAATGGGGGCTGACCATGCGTCCCAACCTCTTCATACGCAATCGATGAAACGGTTCGGGAAACGAGACGAACGCCAGGTGGCCTGCCCCCCGGACATCGATCGCGAGGTCGGTGCTTTCGCACCCGCCCGCGCGCTCTGGATCGGCCCAAACGGCTTCCGGTCGTCGTCCGGACGGCCTTCTCGCTGCGCTCGATGAGCCGTCATGTCGGTCCCGGGCACAAAAACCATATCGAATTGGCGGGTGAAGGACCTCGGCGTCCGGTCGCGTTGCAGGCGGCTCTTCACCGACGACTTTGAGCGCGCGGGCGACTCAACGCCGGACGTAGTCCCAGACCTTCGAGATGACGACCGATCCTTCGCCCACGGACGAGGCGACGCGCTTGACCGAGCCGGCGCGGACGTCGCCCACCGCGAAGATGCCCGCGTGTGACGTGGCATACGGCGAGTTCGCGCCGACCGCCTCTCCGGTCAGCACGAAGCCGTGGTCGTCGAGGGCGATGAGGCCCGAGAGCCAGCGCGTGTTGGGCGCCGCCCCCACCATGACAAACACGGCGCAGGTCACGACCAGGCGCACCGTCCCGTCCGCCACGTTTCGGACGCTCACCGCGTCGAGCCGGTCGTCGCCGTGCAGGGCGCTGACTTCGGTGCCGTACTCGATCGTGATCGCCGGGTCCGCCTCCAGGCGGCTGGACAGGTATTGGGACATCGAGGCCGCCAGCGATTGCGCGCGCACCACGAGGCGGACGTGCCGGGCCGAGCGGCTGAGGAACATCGCCGCCTGTCCCGCGGAGTTGCCGCCGCCGATGACGACGGTCTCGGCGTTGCGGCAGTAGCGCGCCTCGATGTCGGTCGCCGCGTAGTAGACGCCCGCGCCCTCGAACGCTTCGAGCCGGTCGATCGGCAGGCGCCGGTATTGGACGCCGGTCGCGACGACGACGGCGCGCCCGCGGACGCGCTGCCCGTTCTCGAAGGTCGCGCAGAAATCCCCGTCTTCGAGCCGCTCGAGCTTGGCCACCCGTCGCGGCATGGCGAACCGCGTCCCGAACTTCATCGCCTGGACCTCGCCGCGCCAGACCAGGTCGGCGCCGGAGATCCCGGTCGGGAAGCCCATGTAGTTCTCGATGCGGCTCGACGTGCCGGCCTGGCCGCCGACCGCGACATCCTCGACCACCAGGGCGCGAAGCCCTTCCGCGCCCGCGTAGACGCCCGCCGCCACGCCGGCCGGGCCGCCGCCGACGACGATCACGTCGAAGGCCTCGTCGTCGATCAGGTCGTAGTTGAGGCCGAGCAGGTCGGCGACCTTGTCCGGCGTCGGCTCCGTCACGACCACGTCGCGCCCGAAGATCACCGCCGGCCGGTCCGCGCGCGTCGCGCAGCTTTCCGCGACGGCCTCGGCCTCCGGGCTACCGAGGGCGTAGGATCGGTAGGGGAGGCGGTTGCGGCTCGCGAACTCGGCGATCCGCCGAACCGCCCGGTCGTCGTCCTCGCCGATCAGCACCAGGGTGCCGTCATGGGTGTCGAGTTGCCGCCGCCGGCGCGCCGAGAGCACCGTGATGACGATGTCCGACATCTCGGGGATCTCGGACATCAGCCGCAGCATCTCCCGCCGCGGCACCTCGATCACGGTGGTGTCCTGGACCGCCCGCATCGGCATCGACCAGTTCCCGCCATTCAGGAACGCGATCTCGCCCATGAACTGCGTCGGCCCGAGGGTCGAGGGCAGGTGCCGCGCACCGGTGAAGGGGTTCACCACCTCGATCTCGCCCGCCTCGACGTAGACGAAGCGGTCGGCCCGTTCGCCGGCGCGCACGAGGAAGGTGCCGGCCGGGTAACGCCGCTCGACGCCGGCAGCCTGGAGCGCGGCGATGTGCGACGCCGCGAGGGGGATGCGCTGCATCTCGCTCAGGTCCCGGCCGATCGTCTCCATGTCGTCGATTCCCTCGCGCCCTGGTGCGGCGCAGCATCGGTCACGCCGCCCCGCCGGACAAGGTGCCCGGCCGGCAGGATGCCCCAGCCCGCTCCACCCGCGATCCTGCGTGTCCGGTGTCGGGCCGCCTCAAGGATGGTCGGCGCTCGCCCACGGAGCCGTGGAGAGCACCTGGGTGAGGTAGGCGATCAGCACCGTCACGCGAGCGGGCCGCAACTCGCCCGGCGGCATGACGAGGTGCAGGGCGATCGGCGGCAGGGCCCAATCGGGCAGCACGCGCTCCAGGGTGCCCGCCTTGAGGTCGTCCCAGATCATGAAGTCCGGCTGCACCGCCAGGCCGAGGCCGGCGCGCAGGGCCGGCGCCAGGGCCTCCGCGTTGTTGGCCCGCATCGGCCCCTTCGGCACGATCGACGCTTCGGTCCCCGTCGGGTCCGTGAACCGCCAGCGGTCGGAAGCCGGCAGGTAGGCGTAGCCGAGGCAGGCATGCCGGACGAGGTCGTCCGGGTGTTCGGGGCGGCCGTGCCGCTCCAGGTAGCCCGGCGTCGCCACGAGCGAGCGGCGGACGGCGCAGAGCTTGCGGGCGCGCAGCGAGGAATCCGGCAGCGCGGCGATGCGCAATCCGATGTCGAACCCGCCGCCGATCAGGTCGACCACCTCGTCGCTCAGGTGCAGGTCGATCGAGACGGCCGGGTACCGGGCGAGGAAGTCCGGGAGCCGCGGCGTGACGTGGAGCAGGCCGAACGACATCGGCACCGCGAGGCGAACCAGGCCCCGAGGCTCGGAGGCGCCGGCCAGGGCCTCCGCCTCGGCGGCCTCTCCCTCGGCGAGGATGCGCGCGGCGCCGTCCTTGGCCGCCCGTCCCGCCTCCGTCAGCGCGAGCTTGCGCGAGGTGCGATGGAACAGGCGGGCGCCAATGCGGGCCTCCAGCCGGTTCACCGCCTTCGACACCGTCGCGTTCGACAAGCCGAGTTCGGAGGCGGCGCGGCCGAAGGAGCCGGCCTCCACGACCTTGGCGAAGATCGCCCAGGCCTCGAAATCGGGCAAGCGCATGCATCTAGTTCCGGAAACGATGGGTTTCCATCGTTTCGCTTTCCGACCTGGCTGGCAAGCCGCATAACGCCAGGGTCGAAGGCGCCGGTCTTCGAACGATCGCGCGAAGGAGGGATCCATCATGAGCTGGCACGGTGCGGAAGACCCGATCCCCGGGGATCGTTTCACCTGCGACGCGATCAAGACGCTGATCGTCCCGCGCTCGCGCGACCTCGGTTCGTTCGCGGTGCGGCGGGCCTTGCCGTCGGCGGAGTGCCGGATGGTCGGCCCCTTCGTGTTCTTCGACCAGATGGGCCCGTCCGAATTCCTGCTCGGCAAGGGCATGGACGTGCGACCGCACCCGCATATCGGCCTGTCGACCGTCACCTATCTCTTCGACGGCGAGATCATGCACCGGGACAGCCTTGGCACCGAACTGCCGATCCGCCCTGGCGAGCTCAACTGGATGACGGCCGGCCGCGGGATCACCCATTCCGAGCGGACGGGGGCCGACCTGCGGCAATCCGGCTCGAACCTGTTCGGCATCCAGGCCTGGGTCGCCCTGAGCGCCAAGGACGAGGAATGCGCCCCCGCCTTCCAGCATTACGACGCTGCGGCCCTGCCGACGCTGACCGGCGAGGGCAAGACGGTCCGCGTCATCGCTGGCGAGGCGTTCGGGGCCACGTCGCCGGTGCGGACCTCGAGCCCGATGGTCTACGCGGACGCGGCGCTGGAGGCCGGGGCGACGCTGCCGCTGGACCCGACCTACGACGAGCGGGCGATCTACACGGTGTCGGGCGTGATCGAGATCGCCGGCGACACCTTCGGTCCAGGCCAGCTCCTGGTCTTCCGACCCGGCGACCGGATCAGCGTCCGCGCGACGGAAGCCGCCCGCTTCATGGTGCTCGGCGGCGAGCCGATGGATGGGCCGCGCCATCTCTGGTGGAACTTCGTGTCCTCGCGGCCCGAGCGGATCGAGCAGGCCAAGGAAGACTGGCGCCGCGCGCGCTTCGACACCGTGCCTGGCGATTCCGAGTTCATCCCTCTGCCCGATTCCCCGCCGCCGGTGCGCTATCCTTGACGACCCGCCAAGGGCGGCCGGCCGTTCGGGATCGGGGCCGGGGTGAGCGAGGGGCGTTGCGCGGGTCGCGTCCGTCGGCCGGCAACATTCCGGGTGCTGGTCGCCGGGCGACGCATGCAGGCTGATGCTCGAATGGGGCACCCGGCGCGAGCCGGACGCCCCGTTTCATGCCGGCGCCACCCTACCAGCGGTGGTGCCAGCCGACGTGGCGGTAGCCGCCGTGCCAGCCCCAGGGACGGTGCCAGCCGACGTGGCGGTAGCCACCCCAGCGGTGCCACCGCGGGCCATACCAGCCGACGCGGCGGTAGCCGTAGACGACCGGGCGCACGACGATGGGCCGGTAGACGACGTTGGGACGGCAATACCCGTAATAACCGCGATGGCCTCCGGGTCCGCACCCGTCGCGCGCCTCGGCGGCGCCGGCTGTTGCTGCAATCGTACCGAGGGCAAGGACGGCTGCGCCAGCAAGTTTCAGTCGCATCGGCATCTCCTCTGCTGCGATGGCCTAAGAACAGCGATCCCTACGGGGCGGTTTCCTTGGTTTTGCGCCGAATTTGTCGTAAAGTGTAACAGGACCGCGCCCGCATCTTCGGCCGCCGGGGCCTCACCTTGCCGGATGCTTTGCGACGACGCTCCCGAGGCTTTGGCCTTCTGCGTCGGGCCGCTTGGCTCGCCGGCCCGAGCGGCCGCCCGCCGGGGAACGGACGCGGCGGCAGCTCAGGCCCACTGCCGCCGCCGTCCTCGATGGATCGCCAGGCAGATCCTAGGCAGCCTCTTTCGCGAGCGCGGGCAGATCCGCCCCGGCCTCGATCTCGGCCGCCGAGGGCAGACGCCCGAGGCCGAGCAGGTGCAGGAACGCGGTGAAGGCGCCGTTGCGACCGATGCTGCAGGCGGCGGTCACCCGGTCGCCCGTGACGTAATAGGCGATGAAATCGAGGGCGGCAGGGTCGCCCTGCAGGACGATCCGGTCGAACCCTTTGGCGTAGCCGCCGTAATCGAGCCGCTTGTCGCCCTGGTTGCTCCAGAAGAACGGCGCGCCCGCGAACGCGCCGCCCCGGCCGAGGATGGCGTGCGCCACGTGCGTGCCGTGCTGCTGCGCCAGGCGCCAATGCTCGATCCGCGCGGTCTCGCCGCTCGCCATCTCCGGGAAGGCGGCGATGTCGCCCGCGATCCAGACGCCGTCCGCGAGCTTGAGGTCGCCGCCGACCTTGATGCCGCCGCCCTCTTCGGCCTCGATTCCGGTGACCATGTCGGTTTCCGGCTTGGCGCCGGCGCCGACGAGGACGATGTCGGCCGGAAGGCGCCGTCCATCCTCCGTCTCGACCGCTTCGACGCGGCCGCTGCCGGCGATCCTGGCGACGGAGCCGGTCTCGAAGGTGACGCCGTTGCCGGCATGGTACCGCTTCAGCGCCGCGCCCACCGCCTCGCCGAAGCGCTCGGCGAAGGGAACCGCCTCGCGGGCTAGAACCGTGACGGACAACCCGCGCTTGGTAAGGAACGCGGCGGCCTCCATGCCGATGAAGCCGGCGCCGACCACGACGACCGTCTTGGCCGCGCCCGCCGCCTCGCTGACGCGCACCGCGTCGTCCAGGCTGCGCAGGGTGAAGACCCCGTCGAGGTCGTGGCCGGGGAAGTCCGGCATCACCGCCCGGCTTCCGGTGGCGACGAGGATCGCGTCGGCCGTGAGCGTCCGGCCGTCCTTCAGCGTTACGTCGCGCCGGGCGGGATCGACCTTGACGACCTCTTCGGTGACGCGCTCGACCTGATTGCTCTGCGCGAAGTCGGGCTCGATCAGCACCTTGTCCGGCGGGGTCGGCTTGGCCAGGAACTGCTTGGAAAGCTTGGTCCGGTCGTAGGGCTGGTGCGCCTCCCGGCCGACCAGGGTGATGCGGCCTGCATAGCCTTCACGGCGCAGGGTCTTCACGCAGGCGATGGCTGCGGCGCCCGAGCCGACGACGAGCACGCTCTCCACGGTCGCGGCCACGCTCTTGCGCGGCGCCGGCTCCCGCGTGAGGGTGGCGACGGCCTCGCAACCCTCGATGCGGACGGGGTAGCGCGTCAGGGCATCGAGGGCGGGCGGCTCTTCGAGGGTGCCGTCGGCCAGCGCGAAGGCGGCCTTGTGCCAGGGGCAGTAGAGGCGCCCGCCGCAGATCTCGCCCTTGGCCAGCGGCGCACCGAGGTGGGGGCACTTGGCCTGGAACGCCCGCACGCCGGAGGCGTCGCGCACGAACAGCGCCTTCTCGTCCCCGGCCGCCCCCTCCGTCATGCCCCCCATCGGGATCGCATCGAGAGCAAGGCGGATCTCGGTTCCGGGCATGTCTGGCGTCGCTCCTGGCGAGCGCCATCGCGCCCGGGCTATTCAAGTCGCCGAACCCGTTCCGGTTGCCTCTTGCCAGGTGGGGAGCACGGTGGACTTCCGGACCCATTCGAACACCGGCCTTCGTCGCCGGTTCGTGCCGCATCCGCACCGTCGTCGGGCTGCGATGTTCGCGCCCGGCGGCGATCTCCTTCGGGCCGGCCTCGACCATCACGGCGACACGACGCTCGGCGACGCGGGATGACCGCGCCGGCAAAAACCCCGTTCAGAACACCGCGCAGGGCTTCCCGCCGGGGAGCACGACCTCCTCGCGGCCGAGATAGGCCTTTCCGGTCCGCACCGGCCAGGTCTTGCGCACCACGAAGGTCCAGTTCTTGAGGACGGGGAAGACGCTGAACACGGCGGTGTAAGGCAGGCGCATCTCCGCCATCACCAGCCGGTCCCCGGGGCTCGCGGTGCCGGGCGGGGCTGGTCCGATCGTCGAGCCCGCCGACCGGGGCGGGTCGTTGCGCGCGACGCTGGAGCAGACCTTCGCCACGGGGGTCAGCCCGTCGAGGTAGACGCCCCCCGCGGTGAGCACGATCCCGGCGCGGGCGAGATCGTAGGGGCTCGTGACCGCCTGGGCGGCGGCGTAGACCTCGGCGACGTCGGTCACGTCGTCCCGCGAGATCAGGTCGGCCATGGTCGTCGCCGCGAGGGAGGCCCGGCGGGCGGTGGTGAACGCCCGCGGCAGCTCGATCGAAGCCATGAACATCAGGAGCAGGATCGGGGCGACGAGGGCGAACTCGACGCCGCTGACGCCGCCGCGCGCGCGCAGGAACCGACGCAGACCGCCCCGGCAGGCCGTCATTGGCACGGCTTGGCGTCGTAGGCCTCCGCCCGGAAGATCACGGTCGAGACCAGGAGCTGGCGGTTGTCGGAGAGGCGGCGGCCGGTGAAGTCGAGGAACGAGAACAGCCGCAGGATCGGGACGGCCGCGCGGATCGCGATCACGTCGTCCCCGGCCGGGCACTGGAACTGGGTCCCGAAGCTCTGGGCCACGGTCTTGGTCTGTGTGTCGTAGGGCTCGGCCACCTGCGAGCCCTTGAAGCTCGCGGCGCGCGTCACGTCGAGGCGGACCTCGCGGCAGGCGAAGAACAGGCTGGAATTGCCGCACATCAGCTGGCGCAGGCGCTGGCTCGGATCGGACCCGTCGGCGCGGTCCTGGAACTCGCCGGTGCGAAGCAGGCGCGACGCCCGGTCGACCGAGACGTCGAGGGTCTGCTGCGCGAGCACGACCACGCCGGATTCGGCGACGACGCCGAGGAGGGCGAAGAACGGCAGCGCCAGCATCGCGAACTCGACGCCGGCGACTCCGCGCCGGTCGGCCAGCAACCGCGGGTGGCGTCCGCCCTTGCCGGATGCCGAACGAAGGCGCGCCGGCAGACCCGTCGCCCAGGCGACGATCGCGCCGGGGAGTCCGTTTCGGTCGTCCGGCAGCTCGCGGCGTATCTGGATCGTCCGGCGCATCGATAGCCTGAAGGGGCACGGACCGCCGATCGTCGGCACGGCCCAACCCTGGGTGGACGGCAGTCTAGAGGCCGAGTGCTTTAAAATTTCTGTGATCGACCGGAAGAATCGACATCCGCCCGGTGCGCATCCGAGTAACGCCGGTTGTACAACTCTGGGTTTTAGATACCGCGCCGCCCTCAAGCGTCCGACGCCGGATCGCGCCAACGTCTCGCGCAAAATCTCTACCTGAGCGTGTAATTTTATAAGCCCGTCACCGCGTACGGCAACGCGATGCTGGTCTACGCCCGTCGAAACAACCGCTCGTTGTTTCCTGATCGCAGCATCCTTCGCGGTTCGGCGCGTCCTGTGCGGCATTCGGCCGGACGATCAGGGCCATTCATTAATCCGGCCTCTGTAGACCCGAGGTTCATGATGGGCCGAGGAGGCGGTCGGGATGGAAAGCGGGGGTCGAGCGGGGCAACCATGGAGCGGGGCGTCCGGCTTCGTGGCATCCCGCATCCGGTCGTTCGGAGCCGACCGAAGCGGCGCCGTCGCCCTCATCTTCGGCCTGGTCGCGACGGTGCTGCTCGGCCTCGTCGGCGGCGGCGTCGACTATGCGCGCCTGGCCGCCCGGCGATCCCAGCTGCAGGCGGCCGCCGACGCCGGGGCGCTGGCCGGCGGCAACGCCCTCAAGCTCGCCCTGTCGAACACCGCCGCGGTGACCGGCATCACCGAGCAGACGGTCCGGTCCGAGGCGAAGTCGCCGTCCGACCGGCCTTTGACCGTCGCGGTGACCGTCGCGCCCGACAAGACCAACGTCCTGGTGACCGCGTCCGAGACCTACAAGCTGTCCTTCGGCAGCTTCGTCGGCCTGCCCGCCGCCAAGCTCGCGGTGAAGGCGCAGGCGAGCGTCGTCGGCCGGATGCGCCTATGCATGCTGGCGCTCGACTCCTACGCGGCCGGCGCGTTCAACCTACAGAAGAGCGCGCAGGTCACCGCCACCGATTGCGCCCTCTACTCGAATTCCGCCTCGGGAACGGGAATGGTGGGCCAAGCGAACGCGATGGCCAAGGCGCAGACGATCTGCTCGGCCGGCGGCTATCTCGGGGTACGCGCGAACTTCAGCCCGACACCGCAGACCGGGTGCCCGGTGATCGAGGACCCTCTGAAGGACCGCGCCGCGCCGCCGATCGAGCCCTGCATGACGCTGCCGTTTCCGCTGAACCTGCTCAACGTCCTCGCCATGAAGACGATCAAGCAGAATATGATGCTTGAGCCCGGCACCTATTGCGCCGGCCTGCACATCACCGACGACGCCGTCGTCACGCTGAAGCCGGGCGTCTACGTGATGAAGGACGGCCCGCTCATCGTCGACAAGAAGGCGACGCTGATCGGCGAGGACGTGGCGTTCTACTTCACCGGCAACAACGGCGGCCTGGTCTTCGACAAGAAGACCACCATCAGCCTCAAGGCGCCGGTCACCGGCGTCATGGCCGGCCTGCTGATGTCCGAGGACCGGGGCGTCCTGTTTCCCATCGACCCGACGGCCCTCGTCGACACGCTGCTCGGCGACCTCATCAGCCCGACGCCGCCGCCGCTCGCGATCACGAAGCCGGTGCGGATCTACCGCATCATCAGCGACAACGCCCGCACCATGCTCGGCACGATCTACCTGCCGGCCGGGCGCCTCGTGATCGATTCGTCGAAGCCGGTGGCCGACCAGTCGGCCTACACCGTGATCGTGGCCCAGCAGATCAACCTGTACGAGGGCCCGAACCTCGTCCTCAACGCGAACTACGCCGGAACGAGCGTGCCGGTGCCGAAAGGCGTCGGCCCGATCTCCGGCCGGCTGCTGCTGACGCAATGACGGCCCGTCGCCTTCATCGCAAACGGGAGGGAGCGCCATGCTCGCCTTGATCCTCGACGACGCGGAACTGAACAACCTGCTCGTCGTGCAGGCGCTCAAGCCCGTGCCCGATTGCGAGCCGGTGGAGTTCACCTGCCCGGTCGCGGCGCTCGCGTTCCTGCGCGCCAACGTCGCGCAGATCGGCATCGCCATCACCGACTACGACATGCCGGGGATGACCGGGATCGAGTTCATCGCGGCCGCGCGCGGCGTCGAGGGCTTCGCGCACGTGCCGGTCGTCATGGTGACGAGCATGGACCAGCGCGCGATCCGCCGGCAGGCGCTCGATGCGGGCGCCACCGACTTCCTCGGCAAGCCGTTCGACCCGGCCGAGATCCGGGCGCGCGTCACCAACCTGATGAAGATCAGCCACGCCCACCGCCAGGAGCAGGACCGCGCGGCGTGGCTCGCCCGCGAGGTCGCCGCCGCGGTGTCGGTGATCGAGGCCCGGGAGCGCGAGATCATCGACCTCCTGATGCGCGCGGCCGAGCACCGCGACACCGACACCGGCAACCACATCGCGCGGGTCTCGACCTATGTCGGCATCATCGCGCGAAACCTCGGGTTCGACGACGATCATTGCCGCCTCCTGAGCCTCGCCTCGACCATGCACGACGTCGGCAAGATCGGCGTACCCGACGCGATCCTGCTCAAGCGCGGCGCGCTCTCGGTCGAGGAGCGCGGCGAGATGGAGAAGCACGCCGAGCGCGGCCGCCGCATCCTCGAGGGCAGCACCTCGAACGTGGTGCGGCTCGCCGCCGAGATCGCGGCGAGCCACCACGAGCGCTGGGACGGGACCGGCTACCCGGCGGGCCTCGCGGGCGAGGCGATCCCGCTCTCGGGCCGCATCGTCGCCGTGGCCGACGTGTTCGACGCGCTAGTCTCCGAGCGCCCGTACAAGGCGGCGTGGCCGCTGGAGAAAGCGCGGGCGCTCCTGTCCGAGAACGCGGGCTCTCATTTCGACCCGGCCTGCGTCGCGGCGTTCCTGGCCGGCTGGGGCGAGGTCGAACGGCAGTGCCAGCTTTTGGCGGCGTGATCGGCGGCAAGATCGACGGCAAGATCGACGGCAAGATCGGCGGCGTCCGGTGAGGGCGGCGGACGACACGGTCGGAAGGGTACGGGGCGCGATGCGTTGGAAGGCACTCGATCCAAGGCGGTCCCTCGCGGGCCGGGTCGCCTGGGCGGTGATCGGCGCGGTCGCGTTGGCGCTGCTGGTCGCGACGACGCTCTCGGTCTGGCGCGAGGTCGACCGCTACGCCGCCGACAAGGGCGAGGCGCTGCGCACGGTGGCGCGCGTGCTGGCCCATAGCGGCGCCGGCGCCATCGCCGGCGACGACGCGGACGCCGCCGACACCACCCTTCGCGCGATCGCGCGCAACCCCTCGCTCGTCTACGCCGCCTTGCTGCGCGCCGACGGCAGCATCCTGGGCGAGCAGGGCATCGGGCTGCGGCTGGCCGACGACCTCGACCTCGACGCCACCGAGCGGCCCTCGCTCCTCGCCCTGATGCTGACGCGGACGCTGAAGGTCGGCGAGCCGGTCCTGGAGAACCAGCGCGCGATCGGCCGGGTCGTGGTCGTGGCCGAGACCGGCGACCTCGCCGAGCGCCTCGGCGACGTCGCCCTGAACGCGCTGCTTGCCGGCCTCGTCGCTGTGTTCGTCGGCCTGGCGGTCTCGCTCCGGCTGCAGCGCGCGGTGACGCGCCCGCTCACCGCGCTTGCGGGCACCATGGACGCCGTGCGCTCGCGCCACGACTACAGCCGGCGCGCCGACGTCACCACCGACGACGAGGTCGGCGCGCTGGCGCAGACCTTCAACGACCTGCTTGGCGCGGTGAACGTCCGCGACCGGCAGCTCGCCGCCTACAGCACCGGCCTGGAAGAGGAGGTCCGCGTCCGGACCCACGACCTCAGCGAGGCCCGCGAGCAGGCCGACGCCGCCAACGCCGCGAAGTCGACCTTCCTCGCCACCATGAGCCACGAGATCCGCACGCCGATGAACGGCATGCTGGTGATGGCCGAACTGCTGGCCGCCACCGACCTGCCGCCGCGCCAGCGCCGCTACGCCGAGGTGATCGCGCGCTCCGGCCAGTCGCTGCTGGCGATCATCAACGACATCCTCGACTTCGCGAAGGTCGAGGCCGGCAAGCTCGAGCTCGAGCGCACCACGATCAGCCCGCGCGAGATCGCCGACACCGTCGTCACCCTGTTCGGCGAGCGCGCCCGCAACGGCGGCCTCGACCTGGCCGCGGAGGTCGGCGCGGACGTGCCGGCGGCGATGGTCGGCGACCCGGTCCGCCTCGGCCAGGTGGTGAGCAACTTCGTCTCGAACGCGCTGAAGTTCACGGAAGCCGGCCACGTCCTCGTCCGGATGGGCACGCGCGACGACGGCCGGATGCTGGAGATCGCCGTCACGGATACCGGCATCGGCATCCCGCAGGACAAGATCGCCGGCGTCTTCACCGCCTTCACCCAGGCCGACCAATCCACCACCCGCCGCTTCGGCGGCACCGGCCTCGGCCTCTCGATCGCCGAGCGCCTGATCGCGGCGATGGGCGGGACCGTCGGCCTGGAGAGCCGCGTCGGCGTGGGCTCGACCTTCTGGGCGCGGATTCCGATCGCGGCACCGGAGCCGGCCGAGGCGATCCGCCGGGCCGGCCATGCGCCGGCGGGCGTCGTCCTGGCCGGCCTCGGCGG
>NZ_VRUT01000013.1:0-55257 GCF_008039465.1 Methylobacterium sp. WL120
TTCATGCCAGCCTTCTCCGCTTGGCCGGCTGCGCTCGCCAGACCAGCTCCGCCGGCCAAGCTACCCGTGGCGGAGCGGCCCACCGTGCACTAACTTTACCCTTGGACCACCTCGTGGGGGCCGATCAGTCGGATTTGCCGGCACCGCGAAGCAGGTGCGTCGCTGGTTATCCGAGCGGCGCGCAGGCTCGGCCGGAACGACCATCCGGTCGTCGCCAGCACCGGCTGACATCCGTGTTGCGATCTCCACCGCATCACCCCTGGCCTCATCCAAGCAACTGTCCTGGTATCTCTTGCGTGAGCCCGAAGACCTCGCCCCCGAGGCAGCCGCGGTCGTCGCGCGTGTCCTGCAGGATCCCGAGGCGGCCAAGGTCGTCGATCTCGGTCGCCGCTTCTGCCGGATCGTCCGGAGCCGCTGTCATACGCCGCCATCGGGAAGATCGGATGTCACGGCGTTCGATGAATGGCTGGGCGACGCCCAAAACTGCGGCGTCCGCATCGTCGAGAACTTCGCTGCCAGCCTCGGTCAGGACGGAGACGCCGTTCGGTCCGCGCTGACACTCCCTTGGAGCAGTGGACAGGCTGAAGGGCAGATCACGCGTCTCAAGCTCTTGAAGCGCGCCATGTACGGCCGCGCCATCTGATCCTCCCCCGGTTCCACGGACACCTCTGATACGCTCCTTGCGGGCGGGGAAGGTGTTTGATGGCCAAGACGAGACGCGAGTTCACCCCAGAGTTCAAACGCGAGGCGGTAGCGCTGCTGGAGAGCAGCGGCCGCCCGCAGATGCAGATCGCGGCCGAACTCGGGATCCAACCCTCGATGCTGAGGCAGTGGCGCACGGGGCTGATGGGTGGCTCCCTGCCGCCGCGGGCAGCAGGTTCACCAGGCGCCGCATCCGCGAGCCCGGTGGCTTCCCCCTCCGACCAAGCGGCCGAGATCGCCCGTCTGCGGCGTGAACTCGACCGGACGCGCATGGAGCGCGACGTCCTAAAAAAAGCGATCGGCATCTTCGCGGAGATGCCCAAGTGACGTTCGCCTTCATCGAGCAGCATGCGAGCACCTGGCCGGTGCGTCTCATGTGCCGCGTGCTCGAAGTCTCTCACAGCGGCGACTACGACTGGCGATCCCGTCCCGAGAGTGCGAGGTCGGCGTCCAACCGTCGCCTTCTCGACGACGTCCGCCGAATCCATGTCGGGCATCAGAAGCGCTACGGCTCGCCTCGGGTCCATGCCGTCCTGTGCGCAGAGGGGCGAACGACCAGTCGTGGGCGGGTGGAGCGCCTGATGCGCCGTCATGGCATCCGAGCCCTGGCAGGACGTCGATACCGGCCCTGCACGACCGACAGCCGTCACGATCTGCCGATCGCGCCCAACCTCCTGAAGCAGCAGTTCTCGGCCGCGCTACCCAACACGGTCTGGCTGGCGGACATCACCTACCTGCCGACCGGAGAGGGCTGGCTTTACCTGGCCGCCGTCCTCGATCTCGCCACCCGCAAGATCGTCGGCTGGTCCATGCGCGAGCACATGCGGACCGAGCTGACCTCGGCCGCCCTGATGATGGCCACCCAACGGCAGCGACCGGGGGCCGGCCTCATCTGTCACTCGGATCGCGGCAGCCAGTACGCCGCCGAGGCCTACAGAGCGCAGCTCGCCGACATGAAGGCGACGCCCTCCATGAGCCGGACAGGCTGCTGCTACGATAACGCCCCGATGGAGAGCTTCTTCCACACGCTCAAGGTCGAACTCGTCCACCAGAGACGATGGGCGACCCGGGACGAGGCCCGACGCGACTTGTTCGCCTACATCGAGGGCTACTACAATCGGCAGCGCATCCACTCGGCCCTCGGATACATCACACCCGAGCAAGCCGAACGGAACGCGAGCTAAACCCCGTGTCCGTGGAACCGGGGGAGGATCACGAAGCGATGGCTCTGCACCTCGAAGAGATCGCCCAGGCTGTCGCCCCCGGCGCGCATGCCGTCCTGCGGCTCGATCAAGCCGGCTGGCACACGACCACGAAGCTCGCTGTGCCCGCCAACATCACGCTGCTGCCGCTGCCCGCCCGCTCCCCCGAACTCAACCCCGAACTCAGCCCCGTGAAGAACCTGTGGCAGTTCATGCGTGACGACTGGCTCGGCAACCGCGTCTTCACATCCTACGCCGACATCCTCGACCACTGCTGCGACGCCTGGAATACCCTCATCGACCGCCCCTGGCGCATCATGTCGATCGGACTGCGCGCCTGGGCCCATGAGTTCTAATCAGTGAGGATTGGTATAACTTTACCCTTGGACCACCTCGTGGGGACCGATCACGGCCTACGACGGCAAAGCGATTCGGTTGCGGCAGAGCAAGACGAAGGTCCGGGTGGTGATTCCGGTCAGCGCCATCCTGAAGGCGGCCCTCGACGCGACGCCGCGGCACAGCCCAATCATCGTGCTGAACTCGGAAGGCCGTCCCTGGACCAGCGATGGATTCTAGTCGTCCTGGGGAAAGGCGGCCAGGAAGGTCGGAATCCAAGGCGTCACCTTCCACGACCTGCGCGGGACTGCCGTGACGCGATTGGCGCTGGCCGGTTGCACAGTGCCGGAAATCGCGACGCTGACCGGCCACAGCCTGTCGGATGTGCGCTCGATCCTCGACGCTCACTACTTCAACCGGGATCCGAAGCTCGCGCTCGCCGCGATCGAAAAGCTCGAAAGGAGAACACATTCTCCCGACCAAGCACCCGACCGTGCCGTTACGTTCTAGCGGCTAATTCGAAAAAGTTGAGTGTTACCAAGTGGCTGGGGGACCTGGATTCGAACCAGGACCAGAGGAGTCAGAGGCCTCTGTTGATCCCAATGATTTCAATGACTTAGGTCGAAAAAATGTGTCTGGGTGTCCACTGAACCTAAAGGGCTTTTTCCGCAAATGAGCTGGGAAATCAGCCCCTGTTATTCACGCCAACTCGGGCTCGGCCGTTTGCTTGGAACGACCTTTGCCCGATCCATGGAGATCCGCAAGCACTTTTGCATTCGAGCGCTTCATGTCGGCGGTGCGATGGTACGTCGGCGTAGCGTATGTGGTGCGCTGACCCAGGATGTCGGCGATCTCCCGATCGGTCTTTCCGATCTCACGAAGGTCGGTCGCAACCGAGTGTCGAAGGCCGTGAGCCGTGAGGCCCGGCTTCACCTTGCCGGCCAGCTCCAGCCTCGCGCGCAGCTTTCGGAACGAGGCGTTCCAGCCGCCTTCGGTCCAGGGACCATCGGTCGACACGAACATGAACTTCGGATGCGGAAGGCGCTGATCGAGGATCTCGGCCAGCGGCTCGGGGCAGGGCACCGTGACCTCGACGTCGCCCTTGCCGGTGACGAAGGAGATCATGCCATCCTCGTAGGATGAGTTCTCCATCCGCCGGACATCGCCCAGGCGGGCGCCGAGGTAGCGCATGAAGGCGAGAGGGGCCTTGAGCTGGATCGGAGCGGCTTCCAGCATCGCCTCGCGCTCTGCGGACGTCCAAGGCCGGTTGCGATGGCGCTCACCGGTCGGCTTGCGGATCTTGTCCACCGACGTCGCCGGGTTGATAGTGGTGAGCCCCAGGCCCTTGCCGACGTTGAACACGCGCGAGATCACCTGGACGACGTAGTTGGCGAACCGGCGCTTGTGCTCGTCGAAGGCTCGATTGCGCAGGCCGGTCACGAGGGCCGAGTCCATGCGCGCCGTCGGCATCGGCCGGAGGCGATGGCACCAGACCATGACGCGCTCGTAGTCCTCCTTCGTCACCGGCTTCAGGTTCTTGAACTCGGGCGTCTTGCGGTACTCGTCGAAGAGGTGACCGAGCGTGCCGCGAACCGAAGCCTTCGCCTTGTGGGCCTGATCGATCCTGTCGAACTCCAGAGCGAACTCTGCCGTGCCAAACGGCGCCAGGATCCTGATCCCGCTCTTGCGATGGTAGTTGTAGGTCACGCCGTCGCGCTTGTCGTGGAAGCGCTTCAGGCCTGCGATCTTCATCATCCGTCCATCTCCTTCAGCCAGTCCTTCTGGAAGGGATCGGATGCGACCCTCCCGCTGAGGAGGTCGATCCACCCGTTGAGCTGCACAACATCGTAGCGGTGCAGCCTTCGATCGTCGCGCCCAGGTGGCGCGAGAGAGATTGCCGGTATCGGGCATGTCCGCTCGAACACCTGGGCGGTCACGCCACAGTAGGACGCCGATTCCGCAAGCGTCAGCAGCCGACGAGCCGGCAGATTGAGTACAGCTTGGGCGCCCATCAGCCCCACCCCGTCACGTCGCCGCCGGCCGACGCCAGCACATCGTAGCCGGTGTCGGTGATGCGGAAGTCCGTCAGGAAGCGGACCGGATCGGCTTCGAGCCAACCCCGGCCGACGAGCCACTTCACAGCTCGGTGGCTTGCTGCATCCTGCGCTTCCGCTGGGATCGCCATCCACTCCCGGCTCTTGAACAGCCGGAGGACTTCGATGCGGTGTTCGGCGGCGTTGGTGGCCATCATCGCTTCCGTGAAAGACCGAGGACGCGGCGCCCGTATGCGCTGCACCGTCCTCGTGGGTTGCTGCCTTGGTTGAAGGCGGTTGCCGCTGCGCACCAGTTGCCATGGGCAGATGCGAGGGCTCGGCGAAGGACGCGCATGCCGGCTTCGATGCCGGTTGCGCAGCTGTGAAGGTTTCCGCCGACACCGACGCCACGGGCCGTCTGTGGCTTCACCTGCATGATCCCGCGAGCACCACCACCGGTGACATTGCAGCGGTAGCGGCTCTCCACCATCACCACGCCATGGGCGAGGGCAGGGGGAACGCCATGCGAGATCGCAGAGCGGGCAACAGCGGCTTCGAGGCCGTCGGCTTTGGCTTGGCTCACCGCCAGGAGGGCGATGAGGGCGAGGGTCAATTTCTTCATTTGCATTCCCCTGGTTGGGTTTCCAAAACCAGGGTTTGCATTATGAATTCGGTTTTTGCATGACTGCAAGTCAGGCGGCAGATTTCGCCTTCGCCTCGCAGCCGCAGGTGGTCACTTCGCGCCACCCGGCGATGTCGTCGAGGATCGGTCGGCCGGACCACTCGTGAACCCAGACGCCCCGGTGCTCACACCACCGAGCCAGCTGGATCTTCCAGGAGTTTCCGTCCCACTTCTCCAGGAGCACCTCGACGAGCTTATTGCTCGGCGGGCGCCCGTTGTGCCGAAAGGTTTCGAGGATCATGCCGCCTCCAGGATGCACTCGTTGGGTAGGAGCTTCCGAAGCTGACGCCAGCCGATGAGGTTGCCGTGCTCGCGCGGTCTCAGCCACTGGACACTGCCGATGGATCGGATGGTGAAGGTGTCGTCCGGCGTCGCCTGGTGCTCGGTCGGGCTGGCGTGGATCGGCGCAGACCCAACGAGAAGGTCGTAGCGCTCGATCTCCTTCTCGACCGACCCGTTGCCGTCGAACGGAGCGTATGAGATGCGAGCGCAACGGGCGACCGACAGCTTCTTCAGGACGTCGAGCGGGTAGAGGTTGCGCTCGAAGTCCTTGACGTAGGGCAGGTGCCACTCGCCGGGCTTGACCTCGTAGGGCGTCGAGTAGTCCGACACACGCCGGACCTCACGGGCCACAACCTGGATGTGAGGCTCGGCCGCGTGGTGATCCCGGAGCGCCAGGAAGTTCGCCCACTCGGTCCCCGACACCAGGGAGTCGACGAACATCCACGGCTCCAGCAGCCGGTTGATGATCTGCTTCGCGTAGCCGGCCTGGTGGAAGCCCTCGGCGAGCTTCACCATCAGATCGCGGCCAATGAGCCAGGCCTTCTCGTTCTCCACCGGGAACTCATGCGGAAAGCCGAACACCGGCCCGACATCGACGCGCTCGCTGGTTTCGTTGTAGGCCTGCATGCCCTTCTGGGCGGCACCCCAGTGAAGGGGGATGAACGGCTCTTCCATGACCTCCTTGATCATGGTCTCGACCGGCACCGCGCGAGACGATCGCGTGTTCTTGGACAGCTGCCGGTGGGTGTTCAGTTCGGCCAGAATGATGCGCGGAAGGCGCATCTTGATCGTCCGCATCCTCTTGCCGCTCGGGCTGATGCTGTCGGCGATCATGCTTGCGCTGATGTGGTTCAAAGCTGGTCCTCCGACTGAAGCATGGCGTTGAGCATCCCGGCCGCGACGAACAGCGCGAAGGTGATGCTGGTGAATTCGCGGACAGCTTCGAGGGCCAGGCTCACTTGATCACCTTCAGGTACGAGGGCAGCTCGCGCTTGGCAGGCTGCTGCGGGACCGGAACCGGGGCCGACGCCATCCGCTTGGCCGGAAGCATCGGAACGCCCGTGGTCGGGCTGTTGCTGGCGATCGTCTCGTCGGGCGACAACAAGTCGTCGAGGACGCGCGGATGGGCGCGGCGTGTGATCTCGAAGACGCGGTCCTCGGGGTCGGTGACACGCTCGTCGATCACCAGCATGCGGACTTGCGAGCCCATGACGTGGAAGATCGGGGTGGTCTGGCCCTTCGCGAAGTGAGCGATGACCAAGGGGCCGGCGTGCTCTCGGATGTCGTTCATCTCGATTCCTCGTTGGTTTGCATTGGTAGCATGGTGGCAGCGTAGAATGCAAACGAAAAGGGCCACCCGAAGGTGGCCCAGTTCGCATGCTTGCAAGCCCTAGAAGTAGCGCTCGTAGTAGTCGTCTTCCTCTGCCTTACCCCAGGTCTTGGTGACCCAGGCGGTGCCGAGGACGATCAGGACGCCGACGGCGCCGGCCAGGATGTGGCCGAGGTGCTCGTTGTAGCCGCTCATCAGCTTCAGCAGCGGGTCGCCAGCGATGATGCCGCCGGCCGCCCAGCCGAGAACCGCAGCGCCGAACCACTTCAGGACGGGGAAGCGCTCGATCATCGCCGAGATGCCGACGCTGAATGCGATGACCATGGGGATGGAGATCAGCACGCCGAGGGCGAGAAGGACCATGTGTCCGTGGGCGAGGGCGGCGATGGCCAGGATGTTGTCGAGGCTCATGCCGACGTCTGCCAGGGTGATCATCGCCACGGCGCCCCAGAAGGTCGTGGCCGCCTTCTTCTCGTCCGTCACGTCGTCACCGTGGGTGAGTAGGCTGATGGCCACGTAGAGCAGGTACAGGCCCGCTGCGATGCTCAGTCCGTAGATCGACATGAGCCAGGTGGCGATGAACGCCAGGCCGATGCGGAGTCCGACAGCAGCAGCGGTGCCGAAGACGATGACCTTGCGCTGCTGTTCCTTGGGGAGTTGCCGGCTGACCATTGCGATGACGATCGCGTTGTCGCCGGAGAGAAGAAGGTCGACCCAGATGATGCCGAACAAGGCGGCGAAGAATGTCGCGTCCATGATGCCCTCTCAGTAGCCGGAGACGTCGCGGAAACCGCGCACGATGGTGCCGAGCCAGCGGCCGTAGCCCTCCGGCCAGAAGAATGCGTAGAGGAAGAAGATCAGGCCGCCCGTGAAAGGCACGACTGTTCGCGCCTGCAACGTGTTGGTGATCTGGACTGCTTTCGATGCGATGTCCGTCATGGGATCCTCGATGTGAGAAGGGCGGCCCGAAGGCCGCCCCAGGAAGGTTCAGAGGGTGAGGGCGGTCAGCCCATCAGCGCCACGCCGTCGACCCCGAGCAGCTCGGCGCCCTTCATCAGCACCTTCTTCTCGTCGTCGCCGATGTCGCCGACGTCAGCGACGTCCACGCCGATCAGGAACACGTCCTCGCGGTCCTTCAGGTCGCGTGCCTGCATCGCCTCGATGAAGCGCTGGTTCTGCATCCGGCCGGACCGGGTCTCGCCGCGATCGAGCGCCTCGTTGATGGCCTTCTCGACCTCGAACGGCTGGTAGCTGGCCTTGATGATCGGGTTGGCCGAGATCACCTGCTTGGACTTCTTGATCTCCTTCTCCTCGACCTCGCCGTCGGCCCAGGTGACGTTGGCGGCGAGCGATGCGGCGGCAGCTAGGAACTCCTTGTCGCCAGCGTAGGTACGGATGGCCCGACCGGTGTCGCCCATCAGCTTCTCGAACATGCGTCCCAACATTTTCACTCCTGATTGATGCGACCGCTCATCCGGTCGCGAATTGCATACCTGCAAGCGCTGGGATCAGCGCTTGATCTTGCAGCCGGCGTTGCCCTTGTAGGAGCAGAGGATCTCCGTCATCTCCAGACGTCGACCCTGGTTCTCGACGCCGCCCGGAACCTGCGCGGTGCAGGACACGTAGCCGTCGCCGTCGGAGTCGGTGCCCGAGCAGCTGAGGAACTTGCCGCCCACCGAGTTGGCGAACTGCAGGCCGCCGTAGTTGGCGGTGTCCTTCTGCTTCGAGTCGAGTTCGGTCTTGCAGGCGCCGAGCGCCAGAGCCATGCCGACGACAGCGCCGACGGTCAGAAACTTGGTCATTGGATTTCTCCGGGGTGGCGGCAGACCCTCATCCGATCCGCCGTTGATTTGCATTAGCATCGCATTTGCATGCGTGCAAGCGAAAAGTTGAACTATCTGCGGCGACCTCGGCCGGTCAGACGGTTGAACAGGTTGATGAACTTCCACATGCCCATGCCCATCAGGCCGAGCACGGCGATCAGGCCGATGAACTGCAGGATGTCGGGGGTGCGTGCGATGAATGCCCAGATCATGTGATGCTCCTCAATCCGCGCCGCCACCGCCACCGCCGTCGCCACCGCCGGATCCTCCATCGGAGTAGCCGCCGTTGTCGTGGCTGGTGTGCGAGTGGCTGTGGCTGACCTCAGCCGCCGGCTTCGACGTGTGGCCGTAGTCGTAGGAGTGATCCTGGTGACGCGGCGGCGTGGGCTCGTGGTGCCGATCGTGACCGCCCGAGCTGTAGGTCTTGCTCGGGATGTTGTCGGCGTTCTGCATCAGGTAGATGGCCGATGCAGGGTTCGAGGGGCTGACGGCCCACTCCTCTTCCTCGCGACGTCGGCGGGCGCGATCCTCCTCGTCGCGCTGCCGGCGGCGAGTGGCGGCTTCCTCGGACCGACGCCGGTAAGCCAGGTCGCGGAGCCGCTGCTCCTCGCTCTGGTCGGCGTAGAGCAGGCGAACCTGCTCGATCGGCATCGACTTGAGGTCGGCGTTGGTCTTCAGCTTCGAGCGCTCGGTCTGCGCTTCGCGTCGCTCCTTGCGACGTCGTAACCAGTCGAACATGAAATCCTCCTATGCGGTTTGCATGCTTGCAGGCGTCAGAGGCCGACGGCCTGCTTGTAGAGTTCGAGGATGGCCTCCTCTTCGAGCCGCTGGTCGCGCTCCATCTTGCGCAGCCGGAGGATGGCGGTGAAGGCCTTGAGGTCGAAGCCCCGGCCCTTCAGCTCGTTGCGGAGATCCTTCATGGCACCGCGAGCGTCGTCGATCTCTTCCTGCACGCTCTCGGCGCGCTCGCAGAAGGTGACCAGCTCTGCGCCGGAGACGCTCGACTCGTTGTCGACCAATTCGGGGGTTTCGTCGGACATGGTGGATCCTCAGTGGCGGTTGCGGGGGAAGCAGCGATAACCGTCGATCCGTTCGCCCTCCCAGAGGGGCGCCTTCTCGGCGATCACTTCCTGGGCCTTCATGAAGCAGGCCTGGGGCGTGATGTTGTGGAGCGTGATCAGCTCCTCGCGGCAGTGGTCCTGGAACTGACTGCCGGCCAGTGCGAAGCAGACGTAGACGACGAGGTTCATCGGCGCCTCACGTCTTCCAAGACCGCTGCAGCGATCATGCAGATTGCGGAGGGGATCAGCAGAGCTGACCACCTGGGATCGGCGCTGATGTTCATCAGCATCGGGGCTGCGAGAGCGCCGGAGGCGAAGTACAGGGCGCCCATCAGAACGCCTTGCCGTTCGCCAGGAGCCGCGTCTCGACCTTGTGGTCCTCACGCACGGCGTTGAACGCCGCCTTCTCCGAGACCGCGCCCGGCAGATCGAGACCGTACTCGGCGGCCATCTCTGCGATCGAGCGAAGCACCATGGCGAAGGCCACGGCCTGTCGGGGAAGGGCAAGGATGAGCGCCAGAGCGGCGCCGGCTTCCTCGCTGAGACCCAGGGCTCCGGTGGTGTCAGTCACCCGAAGCACCGCGTCTGCCAGCTCGACCTCGACGCCGCCACGGTGGGTCAGCTTGTCGTCCATCAGGTTCTTGCGGTTCGCCTCCAGCGCCTCCGAAAGCTCGGAGTGGATGAGGGCGATCTTCTCGCTGATGATGGTCTTGGTCGGCAGCAGCGGCTCGCCGGTCACGATGTTGGTGTGCCATCCGGCCTTCACCATCGCACCGTGGCTCTGCTCGACCAGGACGCGCACCGCGTTTGCGATGGCATCGTAGTCCGGTTTGAATTCTTGCAAGTCAGACTGCATTCGATCCTCGCTCTATGGAATGAGATCAGGTATGACGCCAGTAACGGCCGTCCGCTTGGCGGTTGTGCTGAGCTTCTTGTGGTTCCAAGCGCGGACTACAAGCTCAAGGTACTCGTTGTATTCGTTGCGCTTCTTCTTGTTCTCCTGCATGAGCCGAGCGCGAAGGATGAAGATCGGATCCGACGAGGAAAGGTACTCTCCAGTCAGGAGAGATTTCATGAACTTCTCGACCTCGGGCTGGGTGCTCTTCTCGGCGATGATGTAGAAGATCGCTCCCATCACAGTCGGAGGCATCAGCAGCTTCGCGGAAGTAGAGTCGATTTGATCCATCACAAACCGAAGTGCATCCACGTTCTTGATCGTAAAGTCGCTGACCTTCTCTCTGTCAGGCGTTATGTTGTTAGACGGGAACCGGTCCTTCGCCTTGTACTGTAGAATGAGCGATGAAACCGACTTGAAGTTTGGCGGCACGTTGACATCGTGCATCTTGATAAGGTCTCCAGATGTCCTGGCGGCCTGCGCAGAGTCGACAGTCATACGGGTTTCGCGCTTGTATCCGAACGCAACATTTGCCGTGACAGACTTGCCGCTCTCAGAGATGGCAGTCAGTCTGTTTTGACCGTCGTTCAGCTTTCCATCATCGGATACGATGACTGTTTCGCCGTTCAGCCCCCACAATCCCGAGGCTATCGATTCCTTGATCGCCTTGATGATCGAGTTCTTCTTGGTGCGGTTCGACTCGTTGTTTGCCAGCAGCCAATCCGCGATCTCCTTCGTGATCGTGATTTCGCGGGTGAAGCGGTAAATCTTCCCGATCTCGACGATCGTGAGGAAGGTTGCAAGTGAGGGTTTCGCTTGATGCTTGTAGACCTCGCTGCTGATGAAGATTTCAGTCGGCGGCAAATTCAGCGCCAACCGCTTGATCTCACTCGGGGAAGTGGGGATGCGAACCTTGGAAAAAGTTGACATGGCGTTCTCCGAAGAACTGGGTCACAGGATACGATGCAATTTGCATGCTTGCAAGTGATTTCGGCCCCTCACTCCGAAAAATGAGGGGCCGTCTCAGCGACTACGAACAGCCGGTCGTGCTGCCGCAGCTGTCGCACTTCATGCAGGTGCCGTTGCGGACCAGCGTGAAGTTGGAGCACTCGGGGCAGGCGTCACCCGAGTATCCCCGTAAACGAGCCTCCGCTCGCTTGTCGGCCACCGCAGCGACGGCCGGCGTGGCGACTGGCGCAGCCTCTTCGACGACACCACCCACCGACTCGGGGGATGCCTGCTCCTCGACCTTGCCGACCGTGGTGCTCGACGCCTCGGGGGTGACGTGCGCCAGGTCGTTGCGGCCCAGGTAGGTGATCGCCAGGTCGCGGAACACGAAGTCGAGCACCGAGGTCGCCGACTTCACCCGATCGTGCCCCTGGACCATGCCGGAGGGCTCGAAGCGGAAGAAGGTGAAGGCCTCGACGAACTCTTCGAGCGGCACGCCGTACTGCAGGCCGACCGAGATCGAGATGGCCAGGGCGTTCATCACCGACCGGAAGGCTGCGCCCTCCTTGTGCATGTCGATGAAGATCTCGCCCAGGCGGCCATCGGGGTACTCGCCCGTCTTGACGTAGAGCTTGTGCCCGCCGACCACCGCCTTCTGGGTGTAGCCGGTGCGGCGGTTCGGCAGCTTCTCACGCTCCCGGATCCGCTTCTCGATGACCTTGACCACCTCCTGCACCTGGACCGTGGCCGATGCTGTGGCGATGGCCGGAACGTCGACCTCGTCGGACAGCAGAGCCGAGTTCAGCGGCTGGGAGAGCTTCGAGCCGTCGCGGTAGATCGCGTTGGCCTTCAGAGCCAGCTTCCACGACTTCAGGTAGGCCCGCTTCACATCCTCGACCGACGAGCGGTTGGGCATGTTGATCGTCTTCGAGATCGCACCGGAGATGAACGGCTGAACCGCCGCCAGCATGTCGATGTGACCGTCGACCACGATCTCGCGGGTTCCCTTCACGCCGCACTTCGAAGCGCAGTCGAACACGGCGTAGTGCTCCTGCTTCAGGTGCGGTGCGCCTTCCAGCGTACCGGTGCCGAGGGTGAACTCGTTCTCGGCCTCGATCTGCTCCTTCGTGAACCCCATGGACGTCCAGTCCGCGAGGTACTTCAGGTGGAAGGCGCCGGGGATCGAGTTGGCGATCCCAGCGTACTCCTCCTTCGACAGAGTCTCGCTGATGGCCGGCGAGAGCATCTGCGAGCCGGTGGCGTAGGCGACCACGTCGGCGATCTCGTTCGCCGTGTAGCCGAGGGCACGCAGGGCATCGGGAACGCCCTGGGTGATCATGCGGAAGCTGCCGCCGCCAGCGAGGTTCTTGAACTTCACCAGCGAGAAGTCCGGCTCGATCCCCGTGGTGTCGCAGTCCATCACGATGCCGATCGTGCCGGTGGGCGCGATCACCGTCGTCTGGGCGTTGCGGAACCCGTGCTTCTCGCCTTCATCGTAGGCCCTGTACCAGGCTCCGCGAGCAGCGTAGGCGATCTTCGACGAGACCGTCATGTCCGAGAGCGGCACCGGGGCGATCGACAGCCCGTTGTACGCACTGAGATCCGAGTGACCATCGGCAGCGGTCCGGTGGTTGGCGATCACCCGCAGCATCGACTTGGCGTTCGCCGGGTACTCCGGGAATGCCCCGAGTTCACGGGCCATCTCGGCCGACGTCTCGTAGGAGTGGCCGGTCATCAGCGCAGCCAGGGAGGCGGCGACCGAACGACCTTCTGCCGAGTCGTAGGGCAGGCCCATCTTCATGAGCAGCCCGCCGATGTTGGCGTAGCCGAGACCCAGCGTGCGGTAGTCCCACGACAGCTTGGCGATCTGCGGCGAGGGGAACTGCGCCATGGTCACCGAGATGTCGAGCACGGCGGTCCAGATGCGAACCGTGTGCTTGAAGCCCGCAACGTGGAAGCCCTTGATCGGGTCGTGGAACTTCACGAGGTTGATCGAGGCCAGGTTGCACGCCGTGTCGTCGAGGAAGAGGTACTCCGAGCACGGGTTGGACGCCCGGATCCGACCGCCGGCCGGGCAGGTGTGCCACTCGTTGATCGTGGTGCTGAAGTGCAGGCCGGGGTCAGCCGACTGCCAGGCAGCGTCCGCGATCTTCTCCCAGAGATCCGCAGCCAGAACCGAGCGAACGACCGTTCCGTCGGTGCGGGACACGAGGTTCCAGGTGTCGTTGTTCTCGACCGCCCGGAGGAAGTCGTCGGTCACCGACACGGTGTTGTTCGAGTTCTGGCCGGACACCGTCTCGTAAGCCGGGGACTGCCAGTCGATGTTGAACACCGGGAAGTCGATGTCGCGGTAGCCCTGCTCGACCATGTGCAGGACGCGCTGGATGTAGCTGTCCGGCACCATCGCGACGCGGGCGGCCGAGATCGCAGCGTGCAGCTCGGTGTTCACCGCCGGGTTGAGTAGCGACGGCGCATCCTCGGTCACGCCAGCCACCGACGCCAGGATCTGCTCCAGGTGGTGCTTGGTGATCTTGGACCCGGTCACCAGGGCGGCGACCTTCTGCTCTTCCTCGACCTTCCAGTCGATGAACGCCTCGACGTCGGGGTGATCGACATCGACGATGACCATCTTGGCCGCGCGCCGCGTCGTGCCGCCCGACTTGATCGCGCCGGCCGCCCGGTCGCCGATCTTGAGGAACGACATCATGCCGGAGGACGAACCGCCACCGGCCAGCTTCTCGCCGGCACCGCGCAGCGAGGAGAAGTTCGAGCCGGTGCCCGAGCCGTACTTGAACAGGCGTGCCTCGCGGACCCACAGGTCCATGATGCCGCCGTCGTTCACCAGGTCGTCGGCGACGGACTGGATGAAGCAGGCGTGCGGCTGCGGACGCTCGTAGGACGACTTCGACTCCACCACCTTGCCCTGCTCGGGGTCGAAGTAGTGGTGCCCCTGGGCCGGGCCGTCGATGCCGTAGGCCCAGTGCAGGCCGGTGTTGAACCACTGCGGCGAGTTCGGCGCCACCATCTGCATCGCCAGCATGTAGCGAAGCTCGTCGTAGAAGACGCGGGCGTTCTCTTCGGCGAGGCGTGCGGTGGCCTGCTCACCCCAGGCTTCCGATCCGAACTGCTCGATCGTCGGCTTGAAGTAGCCGCTCTTGAAAGCCCAGTACGTCCAGGTGCCGGCGAGGCGGTCGAACACCTGCTTGGCCGAGGTCTCGGGTCCGAAGGTCAGCGGCGGCTGGCCGAAGCTGCGAAGCCCCGTACCGATCGGCTCACGACGACGCAGCCAGTCCGGGACGCCGTCCTCGATCACGGGCATGCTGCGATCGGGAACGCCGGCCTTGCGGAAGTATTTCTGGGCGAGCACGTCGGCAGCAGTCTGCGACCAGCCCTGGGGAACCTCGACGCCCTCCATCAGGAACACCGACTTGCCGCCGGCAGTGCTGATCTTGCTCGTCGTCTTCCTGAAGGGGATCGAAGCGTAGGGCGACTGGCCTGCCTTCGTGTAGACTCTCTCGAACTTCACGTTGATCTTCTCCAGATTGGAAGGAACAGTTGAAAAAGGCCCCTGTGAAAGGGGCCTTGATCTCGATCAACCTTCGTCGAAGTTGATGACCTTGTAGTAGTGACCGCTTCGGGTCTTGAAGACGTTCTTCTCGGGCTCTTCCAGCACGTAGGTCGTGTGGATGTGCTCCCCGTCCGGCCAGCGCTCCAGCTTGTCGCCGATGACGTCGCCGGTCAGGAACCGACGGTCCTCGGTGCCGACGTTCCACTTGGCGTTGCGAAGGCTCGCGGTGATCTCGATCTTGTCCATGGCGTCCTCAGGCTGCGAGAGCGGGCTGGGCGGCTTCGATGTGCCGGGCGGCGCGGCGCTTGGCGGCACGCGCCAGCTCCTTCGCGCCACCGCCGGCCTTGCTGAAGGCCTTCATCTCCAGGGCGCCGTACCGGCCGTAGTCGACCAGCTCGGCGCGCTTGACCGGGACGAAGTTGACCGGCAGCTTGCGCAGATCGGTCACGAGCTTCTCGCGCTCGTCCTTGTCGGTCTCCAGGTTGATCCGCTCGATCAGCCCGTCGATCTTGGCGCGCAGCTCGGGTCCGACGCTGCGCTTGCCGTGAACGGCGGTGCCGAAGGGCATGTAGTGGTAGCGCGGGCGCTCCTTGCGCCTCTTCTCTTCGCGGTTGGACTGGCCGGCGACCATCACCATGGCCTTCACCAAGCCTTCGGTGATCTTGTTCCAGACACTCATGCTGCGATCTCCCTCAACTTACGCCGGACGCCCTGCCGAACGTAGTTATTCTGAAATACGGATCCGGGTGTTCCAGAGTAGATGACGTGATTCCAACGCCCTCGACTCTTGAACTCGACCCGCTTATGCTTGCCGCCGGTCGAGAACCTGAAGTCTTCGATCTCTTTGGACCTCACCAAACTTTCCAATTCGCGCTTTAGATCGCGACGCAGGTGCTGCACGTTTGCCTCCTGATGAGAATGGACGCTTCGGCCACCGACTTTTCTTCTTGTCGGGAGCGGCAACGACCTCTTCCTCATCACCCTTCGACAGGAGGCGACGCTGGAAAGCCTTGTGCTCTTCGGTGACGCGACGGAGTTTCGCGATCTCGGCTACATCCCCGTGGATCGCGTTCTTCTTGCTCTCACCCCGCCGACCAGTGGTCTTGGCGAGGTGGCAGTCCTTGTGCTTTGCGAAGAGCGCCTCGGGGTCGTTCGCCGGAGGGACGGTGTCCCGTGCTTCCAGGTCGAACGATCGCAACTGGAGGGCCGGCTCGTGATCGAACTGGGTCTCCTTCCACGTCCCGAGGCGCTCACCGCATGCGCTGCAACGACCTTCCTGCCTGATCACCACGTCGAACTTGACGCCGACGGGGATCTCCTTTCGGAAGCCCTTAGGCGGGGCATGGACCTCGTTTGCAGCCATGCCTCGTTGTATTTGCATGCTTGCACGGTGTCAACCATGCAAATGCAAATTTCATACCCGAGCGAGCTGGGCCTCTTCGAGATCGAGCCGGAGGGTCGCAAGCTCATCGACGGCGGTGTCGCGCTCCTCGACGAGTCGGGCGCTCTGGATCTCCAGGACCGCGACGCGACGGTTAGCATCACCGCCACAAAGAGCCTCTCTGCCGTAGAGGTGGACCACGTCTTCGACGTTCGGCTTGGCGATCATGCCGGTGAGCATGTTCCTGTGAACCGCGATCGGGTTGGCCAGGGCGGCCTCGATCGCTTCGACCTTCGACTCCATGTCCGCGATCCGCTCCACATCACTCTTGCCGAGGAAGTTCGAGAGGCTGCGGGCGAGATCGTGGGTCTCGGCCGTCATGTAGCTAAGGCCCATGCGCTTCTGGCGGGCATCCTGGCTCTGGACGTAGATCTCCTGCAACCAGGCCAAGATCTCTGCTTCGGTCTTCATGCTCGATCCTCTTCAGCGGTTGAAGCTCAGGATGCCGTCCTCGTGGCGCCAGAATTCGTTGGCCCAGCGCCATTCGAGCTTGCCGTCCTCGTTGGTGAAGTAGATGCCGGGCCAGCCCTCGGGGCGGGTCAGGTCGAGGTAGTCGTGCGGCCCACGGTGGCGGGACCGCTCGTCGCGAGACCCCATGCGCCCGACCACCATGCCCATGGCGATCACCTCGCGAGACATCGGACCCTTGAAGATCCGAAGGCTCTCACCGGGCATCGCGCGCCGGTACGGGTGGTCGTTGTCGAGGTGTACGAGGTAGTCCAGCCTCGGCGAGTTCGACCCGAACCGAAACCCCGGCGGGGGCTTCAGCGGGACTTCCGGGATCCGAGCCGGCGGTGGCATCAGATCGCCACCCATCAAGCGTCGGAACTTCTTGAACGGCCACATCATGCCGGGATCGCCTTGCGTGCGAGGAGCTTGGCTTGCCGAGCGACCTTCCAGGGAGCGTCCTTCTCCCAGTCGCCGGCCATGATCGAGCCGTAGGGGAGGATCTGATCCTCGACCTTGGCCAGGTCGTATTTCTCGATCTGCGACCGGACCGCCTTGGCGTTCTTGTAGGCAGACGGCAGCTCGGAGTGATCCGGGACACCGCAGTAGGAGCGAACGTCGAGACCGCCGGCTTGCAGCTCGGCCAGCTCGGTCTTCAGCGCATCGCCACCCTCACGCATGTGCTGCGTCCTGGAGGCGTTGCGGCCGGCGCCGTGCGGGGCGAACCCGAGCGAGCCCTTGTTGTCCCGGTGCGAGGTGACCAGGATCGGCTGGCTCATGTTCAGCGGGATCAGGGTGTAGCCGACGTCGTCGGGCGAGAAGCCCTTCCAGGACGGCGTCGCACCCTTGCCGTGGTAGTAGAGCCCGTCCGTCTTGCGGAAGACGAAGTTGTGCTCGTTCCAGAACCGGTCCGAGACGGCGTTCCCGAGCTTCTGGGAGGCCATGTCGTGGATCGCGTAGTGGCTGTCGCGGGTCCACTGCCGGACGAACTGCAGAGCGCTCCAGTAGGCGCGACCCTCGTCGGAGTCGGCCTCGATCCAGGCGTTGTGACCCGGAACCTTCGGAGCCTTGATCGCCGTGTGCCTCTTGGCCGCCGCGATGCCGCGCTTGTAGAGCTGGGCACCGAGACCGCGCGAGCCGTGGTGGGTGACGAGCGCCAGCTGCCCGGTCGATGCGAGCTTGCCGACATAGGCGAAGTGGTTGCCGTCACCCTGGGTGGCGAAGTGGAACTTTGCGAAGTCGCCGAGGCCCTTGAGGAAGGGGTTCTCGTCAGCCTCGGCCCAGTAGGCCGGGACCGCGACATCGGTCTTGCGCGGCGACTGCGGCGTGACCGGACCGAAGTGCGTCACCGCCTGCACCGCATCGAGCAGGCGCTTCGGATCATCCTCCCGCTTGAACAGCGACACCGCCATCGAGCAGCAGATGTCGGCCGAGTGGAAGCCGGGGTGGATCGCGTTCTTGGTCGCGACGACGCCGCCGACCGGGATCGTGCCGGCCTGCGAACCCGACGGGCAGGCATCCGGCATCACGGATCCGGCCAGGATCGTCGGAACCCGCATCAGGGCGTCCATGTGGGCGTTGACGCCAGCCAGATTGTCCCGCTCGGCCTGGGTCTCGGCATCGAGGAAGACGCCGTAGGGGATGTTGTTGGTCCGCATCGACAGCTCGGCCGGCACGAACTCCTGGATCTTCACGAAGATCGCATCGTCACCCACGCCTTCCTGGCGCATGCGATTGGCGGCTTCGATGGCGTTGGGGAACCAGCGACCCGGCTGGAAGCCCCATTCGATCAGCGTCTTGCCCGTGATTTGCATGCTTGCAATCTCCTAGCGAACACAGCGCCCGCGCTCGGCGCGGACGGCGGCGACAGCTCGCTTCAAGGCGGCGAGCATCGCGGTGACATTCTCCGGCTCCTGGCCCTTGAACGAGCCAGGTGTCGGCATGGACATCTTGCCGGACGCGATCCTCACCGCGTCCTGAATGAGTCCGTCGCGGACCGAGGGGATGCCGAGCAGCTTGGCATCCGTGCGGACAACAAGGGCTGCAGCTTGGATTTCACGATCACGCGGCGACATCGCGGGCGTCCAAGAGGTCGTCCTCGACGAGCATCATCGCCTGGGTCAGGTCGTCCATCTCGATGCGGAGCTTGCTGAAACGCGCCAAGAGGAGATCCCGGTTGGAGAGCGGTCCAAGGGGAGGGCGGGAGTCGATGCCGAAGCGACCGGCCTTGCCCAGCAGCTGCATGACATGGCCGGCTTCGATCATCACCTCGCCGATCTCTTCGCCGAGGCGGGCGCGGCGGCCGACAGGGTCGGTTGGCATGTACTTCGGGTTCATCACATCACTCCTTCGGCGTAGAGTTCGGCCCAGACCTCGTCGGGAAATTCGATCCCGAGGTAGCTCTCGATCGGCTGGCGCCCCCAGTGGCGTTCGGCGATCAGGGCTCGGATCAGAGCCAGTTGGGCGTCGATGCGCAGGGTGTTCTGCTGCACGCCCACGATGTTGCCCGGTCGCAATAAGAACCGGTGCAGGATGCTGTCTCGCAGGTAGGCCGCTTCCTCCAGCTCCAGGAAGGGATTGATGAGCTGCTGAAGCGCCTTGTCCGTGCGCCAGTTCGGGAACACGGTGTTGGCCGTATCATCGTCGGAGCGCCCCGTGACGACAGGATACGCTTCGTTCATGCGGCTTCTGGCCATTGGCACTCACTCTTCGCTTCGGTCATGAGGGACTTCAGGTCGACGCCGGGAAGGATGCTCTCGGAGACGATTTGTTGTGCGCGTTCGAAATACTTCGTGAACTCTTCGTCGCCCATCGCATCGAACGCGATCGACGAAGGCATGAGGCGCATCTCACCTTCGATGGTGATGTAGTTCTCGACGACGCCGCATGCGGTGAGCAGCATGTTGTGGAGCGGTCGCTCGTCGGTGAAGTGCTCGCTGTTGTCGACGACCTTCCTGATCCACGGCCAGTAGAGCCGCAGCTGCGGGAGGCTTCGGACCTGGGCTAAGGAGGCCCGGATCTGCTTGTTGCCGTGACGGTCGGCTTTGACCGTCTTGGTGCGATCCAGGAAGCGCTCCCGGTCGAACTTCGAATGTGGCTTCACGGTGCCGTCGGGCATCACGTCCAACAACACCCAGTGATCTCTGCTCTTCATGATCCCTCCGTTTGCATGACTGCAAGCGATCGGGCGGCGTGCGTCGCTCGATCAGGTCTTGTCGGCGGTGAGTGCCGCGATCCGATCCCGGCAGCGGGAGGCGAGATCCGCCTCCTGCTCCTGGGTCAGCTTGAACTGGTGGCGACGAACCGTCTCGTCGCGCCACCAGCCCCGAAGCTGCTGGCCGGTGACCGCCATCTCGATCGCGACATGCGCCAAGCGGCAGTACGCCTCGGCCTCAGTCATCATGCAGCCTTCTGTTCACCCTTGCCCGGCCAGCCCAGGGCTGTCAGTCGATCCCTGCCGGCGCCGCGCAGCTCCTTGTTCAGGGCCTCGGGAACCTTGGCGAGCAGCTCCTGGGTTGCAGGCTTGAGCATCAGCTCGGTGACCGCCTTGGTGGTGCGGCACTTGCGGATGCTCTCGCGGAGAGCCTTGACGTCGTCGGACTCGTCGCCCTGGGCCTCGCCAGCGCCCTCCTGGCGGCCTTCGTCGTCCTGGGACGTCTCCTTGTCCGGCTCGGGCTCCTGACGCCGCTCCTCGGGCTCCAGATCGAGGTGGCGACCCTTCGGCCGCTCGTCCTGGCGCTCGTCACGCTCGGGCTCGTCGCGATCGTCGGAACGAGAACTGCCGGATCCCTGGTTGCGAGCGGCGAAGTCCTCGGCCTCCTCTTCGGAGTAGGCGCCGTGCATGCCGGCCAGCTTGATGATGACGCGGTCCTTGGCGCGCTTCTCGGCCATCGCGAACGGGTAGCCGGGCTGCTTGCCCTTGATCAGGTAGTTCGCGCCGCCGCCGTCACCGTTGCCGATCTTCACCTCGCCGAACGACCACTCGGCGATGCCGTCCTTTCGGGTGGCTCGTGCCAGGACGACGACCTCGCCGTCGGTGATGCGGATCATGGTCGGCAGATCCCAGGTCAGCTGCAGCTTGGCGGCGAGACGCTCCAGCGCCGAGTGCAGGATGACCGGCTTGCCCTTGACGTCCCACACGTCCTTGCGGCCGAGCGGAACCTCGTGGGTCTTGAACAGGTCGCGGATTTCGTTGTTGTCCAAAGTAACCTCCTCAGGCGGCGATGTCCATCGGGACAGCAGGTGTGATCTCGTAGAGAGCACGACCGTCTTTCCCGCGTTTCATTTTGACTCCGTACCCGTGCGCGATCATCGCGTCTTCCGGGAATAGCTTCTTGATCTTGCGCTTGGCGCTGTCGTGCTTCTTCGTAGCCTCGACAGTCTCGGTGAGTGTCCCAGCAAGCACGGACCACTCGTTGTTGCCCTTCATGTCGACGATCTTGGTGCGCTCGACGACGATCGGGGTGTCGGCTGCCTTCGGGAAGTTCGGCAGGGTGCCCGACTGGACAGCCTCCCAGAATTCCCGCTCGGCCTCTTCCATCGCGACCTGATAGAAGAAGTCGGACTTGACCTCAGCCATCTTCCACATGCCGCCGCCAGTCAGAACTGAGAGATACGCAGTCTCCAGACCTGTGACCCACATGTTGTGCTGGAGCTGGCCGTAATACTTCTTGACGGCGTCTTCGAGAGACCAGTTGAACGGGAGCATGAACTTGGCCTCGAAGATGCCCTTCTCAGGGCAGTCGGGGCAGTTGCGAACCTTGCCGTCCAGCGTTGCGTGGGCATGCTCCCAGTCGGGATGACGAACCTTCTGCTGCATGTCCGTGACCCACAGGCCGGTCTCATGCTCGAAGACGTCCGCGTTGAACTCCTCGGTGATGTTGCCGAGCTGGATCAGGACGACCTCGGAGAAGTCGAGTTCGATGCTCTCGCCTCGCTTCTCCATCCAGATGTCCTCGACCGCGAACTGGTCGCCGGACATGATGATGCGGGCGTCGGATCCGCCGATCGAGGAGCGGCGAGCCAGCTTGTCGGCGTCGCTCATGCCGATGTGGCCAGTGCGACGGAACTTCGATGGGGATTGCATTTGCACTGACTCCGTCATTTGCATTACTGCCTGCGAACGCCGAGGTCAATGCGCTTTCGCGCGGGCCTCGTCGGAAATGTAGCGGTTCCAAAGGGCCTTGGCCCCGAGGTCGGTGATGAAGGCGGTGTGCGCCGCCGTCTCGTCGGGGGAGGCGCGCGAGATGAACCGCCGGCCCTGGTACTGGCCGGACGAGACCTCGATCACTTCGTCGACCTTCGCCGCGAGATCGATGCCGAACTGCCGGCCGCCGTTCAGGTGGAGGTACACCTCAGCCAGGATCTCGGAGTCGAGCAGCGCGCCGTGCTTCTCGCGCTTGGAGTTGTCGATGTTGAAGTGCCGGCACATGGCGTCGAGGTTGTGCTGGCCGCCGGGCTTGGCCCGCTTCGACATCGGCAGCGTGTCGATCATCTCGTTGCTGAGGACCGGCATCTCCAGGCGCTTCAGCTCGGCGTTCATCATCTTGACGTCGAAGGGGGCGTTGTGGGCCACCATCGGCGCGTCGCCGACGAACTCCAGAAACTTCGGCATCACCCGCTTTATCGTCGGGTGCTTCTTGAGGAAGTCGTAGGTCAGGCCGTGGATCTTCACGACCACGTCCGGCACGTCACGCTGCGGGTTGATGTAGGCGTGGAACGTGCGCCCGGTGGGGATAAAATCGATCAGCTCGACTGCTCCGACCTCCACGATCCGGTCGCTGTCGGCACTCAGGCCCGTCGTTTCCGTGTCCCATACAACGTGACGCATCGGGGTGTGCCTCTCTGATGATCCGCTTGGCGTACTCTCGATGGGTGCCGACCTTGCGGACGATGTGTTCGAGGGTCTCGCCTTGCGCGTGAAGCGCCAGGATCTTCGACTTGGACGAGACCCTGCTGGACGGCCGGAGCGGCATCTTCAGGTGCTGGGTCAGCCGGTAGATCCACTCGCGCGAGACCAGGAACTCGTCGGCGATGTCGTCGGGATGGCCGCCTTCGCAGCGCATCTTGATGATGGCCGCCTTGTCCTCGGCGGTCAGAAGTTCGTTCTTGCGCAACCCATGAGCTGCCATCAGGCGTCCTCCCCCTCCATTCCGGTCAATCGCATCATCAGGGTGTGGTGGTAGAGCCGGGCATCGAGCAGCGCCTCCAGGGCGCCAATCGCGCCCTGCCGGGCCATCTCCAGCTCGGCCGGCGCACCGACCAGCAGGGAGGCCTGGAAATCGCCCAGGCGGGAATCCAGGAAGATCTGGGCCGCCTGGAGCTTCAACCCGGCCTTGCCGACCTCCTGCTCAGTTGGTCTCGCCATGATGTGCCTCCACGAAGCCCTGTCCGTTGGGCGAGGGGATGATGCCGGCGTCCTCTCGGAGACCTTTGAGGATTCGACCGAGCGCTCTGGTTCGGATTTCGTAGGAGACCTGTCGGATCCGCGTCCGTCCGTGCTTGTTGAGCACCTTCGCCGCCTCGTCTTCGGCGCCCTTGGCGAGGAGAACGACAGCCTTCTGCAGGCTGTGGTCATCCTCTTTTGAGCACCAACGAAGCCATTCGAGCACGCCGACGGAGCGCTCGACGTCGTTCCGCTGCGGCATGTACCGGCTCTGCCCTTCGAACGGCTTCATCGCCGAGAGCACGCGAAGCCGCTCGATCTCGACCAGCTCGTGCTTGGTCATGCCGACCGCGTTCCAGCCGCCGGAGCGTGTCCCGGAGGACAGCCAGCGCTTCTCCTGGTCGGGCACCCGATCGAGGAGGTCGAGGGATTCGGTGATCAGGAGCCACAAGGCATGGCGGTAGTTGGAGCCGCCGCCGAACCTGTCCCGCGCCAGCCCGACACCGTGGTCGAGCCAGCGCAGGGCGCGCTCCCTGTCTTCAGGCAGGAACCGCAAGCGCATGTCGTGTCCTCTTGGTATCCAGGCTGCGCTCTTTCGGAAGGCGTCGCCGAGTGGCGCGGTATTCGTATCGGCTCTCGCCGAGCTTGCGCTGGTTCAGGATGAGGTAGCCTTCTCGGGCATCCTTCATCACGCGGGTGGCGATGCCTTCGATGACGCCGATGCTGTCGCGTTGCTCGGCATCCATTTCGGGGAAGTTCGTCGGATCACGATCGAACTGGAGATCACCCGTCCAGTAGACCAGGACGTCTCCGGTGCGAGCGTCCTTGAACCAGTCGTAGTATTCGGCGAGGGCACCGGCCCCCGCCTCCAGTTCGGTCAAGCGCATGGTGATCAGTTCCCGTAGACGTCTGTGGCGAGCCGGACGAGGTCGAGGTGGGCGTCCACCAGGGTCGCGTGGCTCTCGGCGAGCTGGTCGAGCAGGTTGCGGCGGTCGTCCTCGAAGTCCTTCTCGTCCTGATCCTCCTGCTGGTCGAAGCCGAGCAGGTTCGCGGACTTGCCGGACAGGTACGGCGGCAGAGTCGCCGAGTGGATGTCGCGGAAGACGTGCGGCTCACGCTGCATCTTCGGCGGCAGGGCCATCGACGCCTGCAGCTCCTTGACCATCGGAGCGATCACCGCGTCGAAGAAGTTCGTCGGCTTGGTGCCGAAGATCTCGTTCATGAACTCGGGCGGGAAGGAGAAGCTCTTGCCGTCGTCCGAGCCCTTCGGAGCGAAGTCGGGGAACACGTCGTGGCCGTAGTTGACGCCCTCCTCGATCTTCTCGGCGCCCACGAACCGGAACTGGATCGGCGAGTCGGGGCCGAGCGCCTCGGCGACGGCCTTGTCCAGCAGCGGGCCGAACTCGGGGTCGGTTGGCTTGAGGCCACCGGCAGCGACACTCTCGATCGCCTTCTGGATGATGGCGTCGATCTCCTGCGGATCCGGGAAGGCGGTGCCGATGGTGACCTGGCCGGGGGCCGGATCGTAGCTCACGCCCTCGGAAGCCGTGGCATCCGGGGTCTCGTTGGTGGCGTCACCCATGATCGCGGCACGCAAGGCGGCCTCGGCGTCGGCGCGGGTGGCCGGGGTGGCGGTCAGGGCAGGGCGGGTCATGAAATCAGCGACGTTCATCTTGCTCATCCTTGATGTCAGGCTTCGATTTGCATTCTTGCAAGCGTGTAGCCACGCAAGCGTTCCGATACCTGGGCCTTGAACCCAGGGTAGTTCAGGTTTTCCTTCTGCGTTCCCCAAATCAGGTTGCTCGGCCAGTTGTGCGAAGCATCCTCGTCGTCGTGCATGACGACAGCCTTCGGGAAAGGCTTGGGTCCGTTGAAGGCCTCACAGACCAGTTGGTGGACCTTGTAGGTCTTCCTCTTGAAGAGGAATGTGAAGCGCTTGGGCTTGTCGGTCCAGACGCCGTAGGTGGGCTCTCCGATGTACCAGCGGACGCCACCGTTCGGCATCGTGGACTGGTACGGTTCGATCCGAACTCGGCCCCACGAGGAGACCGAGAGACCGGGCAATCGAGAGTCCTTCCAGATCTCCGGTTCCGTCAACATAGGAAAATTACCGGAACTCAGGACCGAATGGGATATCATCGTCTAGGTCGTAGCCGCCACCACCCTTCGAGCTGGACGGGCGACCACCACCGCCACCGCTGTTGCCGCGACCGCTGTCACGACCACCGCGATCGTCACGACCGCCGTCACGGTCACCATCGTCGCGACTGCCGCCACCGCCGCCGCCGATCAGCGTGATCGAGCCGTTGAAGGGGCGCACCACGACCTCGGTGCTGTACATGTCGACGCCGTCCTTCTGCCACTTGCGGGTCTCCAGCTGGCCCTCGACGTAGACCTCGGATCCCTTGCGCAGGTACTGCTCGGCGATCTTGCCGACCGGCTCGTTGAAGATCACGACCGAGTGCCACTCGGTCTTCTCCTTGCGCTCGCCGGACGCCTTGTCCTTCCAGGTCTCGGAGGTGGCGAGGCGCAGGTTCACGACCCGGTTGCCGCTCGATCCGAGCGAACGGGACTCGGGATCGCGCCCGAGCCGTCCCACCAGGATCACCTTGTTCACACCGGCCATTTGCATCTCCTGTTCGCATTCGTTCTACACGTCCGTTTGCATGCCTGCAAGCGGAAAGTTACGCGGCGTTGGCGTTGGCCGCGATCTCGTCGAAGTCGGTGACCGGGATGTACCGCTCGGTCTCCAGGTCGAACTGCATGGGCGTGACGCCCTTTTTCCCGGCGGCCGAGAAGCGGACCTTCGGGATGATGATGTCGCGGTGCGTCTCGAACGGATCGTCGGAGTGGACGATCAGCGCGAGGTCGGGCTTGTTCGCCCAGTGCGCGGAATCCGCGATGTCGTACAGGCCCGGCTGGCCGTCGATCTTCTTCGGGTGCGCCACGACCATGACGCAGACGTCGTAAGACCGTCCGAAGCGCTTGAGCTTACGGATCGCCTCGCCGGTGTATTCGGTGGTGGAGAAGTGCTTGTCGCGGGCGTGCTCAAGCTCGTTCCACGGGTCGATGATCAGCAGCTTGGTGTTGTTTCGAAACACCGCCGTCGCCGCCTTGTCGAGCAGAAACTCGATGTCGATCTCTTCCTCGTCGTCGCGCGGATCGTTTGCGATGACCTGGAAGTATTTCTCCACGAAATCATCCGCCGACTCACGCTCCGACGGAGTCCAGAGCTTGCGGTGCTTCTTGAGGAACTTCGTTCTCAGCGAGTTGTGTAGGTACGGCTTGATCGGCTCCTCTCCGGCGAACATGACTGTGTGCCAGCCGTGGACACGCGCCATCTCGACCGAGATCTGCTTCGCCAGCTCGGACTTGCCCATGTTCGGGATGCCCGTGACGACGATGAAGGCTCCGGGATACGGCCGGAACAGCTCATCGAGACCCGGCGACAGGCCGGTGGCGTAGGTGATCGGCTCGCCCACGTCGGGGAAGTCGGAGAATTTGAACAGGCCCTTCACCGGCCAGGGCTTCACGTTCTCCAGGGTCTCGTTGACCTTGTCCTCGCCGAGGTACTGGAGCACCTCGTTGAGATCCTTCGGGCTGCGCATCTTGCCCGTCTTGGCGTCCTTGACGACCTCGTCCTTGGGGTAGTCGACCCAGTAGCAGCGGGCCGGCCCGAGGCGACGCACCAGCTCCTTCGCCAGCCGCTGACCCTGCTCGTCGGCATCGGTGGCGATGTAGAAGTTCTTCACCCGCTGCAGCCGGTCCATGTGCCGGCCGAGGTAGGCGTACTTGTCGTCGGTCAGCGGATCCAGATCGCGGGCGTCCGTCGGCACCGCGATCATGTTGCCGTGCTTGTCGCGAGCCGGGGGAGCGCCGTCCGGCACGCTGACGGTGTGGACCCAGCCACACTGGATCGCCGCAAGCGCGTCGAACTCACCCTCGGTGATCACCAGGGGCTGCGTTCCGGTCTCGAACTCCGTCATCATGTCGTCGTCGAAGAGGACTCTGGCGTTGAAGAACGTCTTCGGCGAATTCGGCTTCTGGCTGAACCGCTTCTTGCCGTCCTCGACCCAGCGGTACTTCGTGTTCACCTCGTCGGCCGGCTGCTCGAAATACGGAAAGCAGAGCGTGTTGCCGTTGTCATCCGGCTCGACGGATCCATCGCGTAAGCGCTGACCGCTGTAGAGCCCCATAGACGTCGCGAGGTCTACGTTGATCTTCCGGCTGGCGATGCCCCTCTGATGCGCTAAACTCAGCATTCCGTGCTCCTACTTCACCACAGTTTTTGCAGTTGAACGTTGCGCCTCTTTCGTCGATCTTGACGCTGAGGCACTTTAAGCTCTTGTTCGAGCCCTTCCTCTTGTGCGAACACCACGGGCAGGTGGAGTAGTGGTTGCCCTGGGCGTAGCTTCGGAGGTGGATCCCGAGTTCCGAGAGCGCTCCGGCCATGTCCATCAGTAGAGCCTCACCTTCTTGGGGGCCTGTCCGGCTACGACCGCTGCCTTGGCCTCTGCCTCGGCCTTGGCCTTCAGGATCTGGCCCCTGTCCTCAGCCTCCCGATCCTTCTTCGCCAGCGCCGCCCAGAGGATGTCCCACCAGGCCTCTGGCTTTCCGGCTCGCTTGTTCTCGTTGAACTTCCGCTCGACGAAGCTGGCCGTTCCACCCAGCTCACGGTCGAACTTGATGTGCGGGAAGGCGGCCTTCAGCTCGGCGTGCTGCGCCTCGGTGAGTTGGATCACTCCCCTCGAAAACACGAAGGCGTCGGAGTCGGCCTTCGGTCTGGCCTCGGCCTTGGATCTGGCCTCAGCCTCGGATGCCTCGATCTGGTCCCGAGCCTGACGAAACTCGTCCAGGAAATCGGGGATCTCGGCTTCGCCTCCGAGTCCGACTCCTTCTACGGAATCTGTCTTAGAAGAGTAGCTAGTAGAGAGTAGAGAGTAGAGAGTAGGATTTTGCTGACCCTCCTGCTCGGTCTCTGCTACCGTCTTTGCTATAGCATCTGCTGCACGCGATCCCTTATTTTTCAGTGAGTTAGCGGTCCCGCCAGCTTTCCCTGCAGCGCGCTTTTTATCGATCTTGCTGCGCGATTTTTCCAGCTCCTGCAGCAGCCGTTTTTGGGTGACGAAATCGCCGTCGACCACCAGTAAATTCATCACCTGCTGGCCGTACCGACGCCACTTGTCGAGGGTCAGGCCGGAGATCCTGGCGAGCAGTTTCTCGTCGTTCGGCAGCTTCCCGCCGGACCTCCACATCGACATCATGATGAGCAGGTACGCGCCGTGCTGGACGGTCGAGAGGTGCCGTGTGTCGGCGTGGTAGGCGTCGACCCAGACCGGCATGAAGAGGTTGTTGCCGGCCATCACATAGCCCCTCCCCATGCGGACAGGGCGCTCTCCACCTCTTCACGAGAGGAGACCGTCTTGGCGAAGGCTTCGATCACCTCCATCGAGACGCCGGAAAGGTGCGCCTGCTCGATCGCGTCGAAGCACTTGAAGGACTTGTCGCGCAGGCGATTTCGGATGACGCCCTGGGCGTAGAAGATCCGCCCGATGTACGGCCGGGTCTTCTCCTCGATCACCTGCCGGATGAAGCTGTCGACCTTGTGCAGACTCTTCAGGGCGCTGCCCCAGTCCGCGTCGCCATCAGCATCGTGCCGCAGGTGGACGGCGAAAGACGCCTCGATCCCGTTGAGGATGTCGTCGATGGGGAACTGCTGAAGCCATCGCTTGGCTTTGGCCATTGCGATCCCGTCTGGCTTCACAGATCCGCTCTCACCAAGGATGGCTTCGAGCTTCTGGGTGATCAGATCGAGGTCGGTAAGGCGCAGGTGTTCGGCTCCGGCTCTCGATGAGCCGGAGTGCTGCTCAATGTTCATAGCACCCTCGTGGGTAATTTGCATCAGGGGGGTCGAATGGTAATTTGCATTCCTGCAAGAGTCAATCGACGGTTTCGGCGGCGGTGAGGGTCAGGCGTGCTCCCATGGGCGCCTTGCCCCACTCGACCACCACGCGGTTCTGGAACTTGTCGTCCTCGATCAGGCCGGACTGCACGCAAAAATCCACGGCTGACTTTATGCGGTTGTCGAGATCCAGCTTGAACCGCTTCGCCTTGGTGATCACCAGGTGGACGTCGAAGGGTCCGACGATCTTCGCTGGCAGCTTCGGGTGCTGCGCCTTCAGGGCGGCCCCGGCCTTCATCTTCCAGGTCTGGTAGCTCTTCGAGAGGTAGGTCCAGGTGTTGCCGGTTCGCCGGCTGTGACCGCGCCGCCAGATGCGGTTGGTCGAGGTCGGCAGCGGCAGATCGATCTCGATGGAGGCCGGAGCCCCGTTGTGTCCGATCGGCGCCGGATCCTCTTGCACGGCCGGAGCTGGCTTGCTTGCTCGCTTGCGGACGGCTGGCGCTTTCATGCGTCCGCGCCTTCCTGCACGATGGGGCGCCAGAATTCCTGGTACAACTCGGCGCGTTGCTTCTCGTCGATGCCGGACCGGGCGAACAACAATTTCGCTGCCGCAAGCATCGAGTTGCCAAGGACCATGAGAGCCTCAGGGTTTCCTTTAGCTGAACGCTCCATCTGGTCCAGCAACGTGAAGGTTGCTGACTGCGCTTCGATCCCGTCGACGATGTCGTAAGTTTTTGCTGTCACGTTTTTCTCTTCTCTGGACCGCCTCGACTTCTTTCAGGAGGCGATCGAAGTGTTGTTCCGATCTGCGTATTTGCATTGGAGGAGAACGAAAGGAGAACACTGCGAGTTCGCATTGACAAACCTTGTATGCTTGCAACGCCAACGAGTTTGCGCTACCAAAACTCTCGGCCAGGGGGCCTTGATTTGACGCAAACCTCTTCGGAACGTCCTTTATGCAACTGGCATTATCGGAATGCAAATGCCAATGCAAACTGGATACCCCGATCCCCGGTAGGTGTCAAACAGAAGAGACGGATACGATGGACGATGTCATGACGGACCAGGAGAACGGCACCTCGTCGAGCAAGCTCGTGCGCAGCCAGGAGCAGCTGACGCAGACGCGCGCCGAGTTCATTCAGTGGATCGATCACATCCTGACGCGGAAGAAGTGGACCGGGACCGACCTGGCCAACCATTCCGGTATGGCGCCGTCCACGATACTCAGGATCATGAACAGCAAGGACCATTCGTTCAACATCTCGTTCAAGACCATCCGCAAGGTGTCGGAAGGCTCGGGCTTCCCGATTCCCCGCTCGCTGATGGAGGCGCACGACGTGAAGCATGTCGATGGTGTGCCGGACCTGACGCCGAAGGTGCGCCATACGCCCGCCCGTCAGACGGCCCCTCCGCAGGGTCAGCAGGCGGGCCGGACGATCCGGGTGAAGTACGTCTCGGCGCTGCCGTCGAGCCTCGTGCAGTCGCCCCGTGAAGACATGTACGAAGCGTGCCCGCCGCAGATGATGAACGACGAAACCGCGTTCGCCTTCCGCATGCCGGACGACGCGCTCGCTCCGCTGATCCGAGGCGGCATGATGATGTTCGCGACCAAGCGTCGTGATCCGTCGGCCGGCGAGATCGTGCTGATCGTCGACAACGCCGGACGCGCCAAGGTGCGCCTCGTGACCGATGTCAACGAGTCGGGCATCGGCGTCAGGAAGCTGTGCGACGAGGATGTCGAGACGATCCCCTTCGACGACGTGAAGGAGTTCGGTGTGGTCGACGGGATCTGGCGGCGATCGTGAGGGGAGGGGGCTGGCGCTTGGCGCCGGCCCCTCAGTTCACGGCGGTTGTGAGTTCACCACCCTTCACGAGGGTCACGTCCGTCGTATCGAGGACGTTGGGATCGTCATGCGAGTGGGCAAGTGAGACCCGGTAGTGGTTTCCCTGGTAGTTGATCACGCGTCGCATCAGGACCGGTGTCGAACCGGGCTCCCAAGGTCGCGATGTGAGGTAGTCGGCGATCTCTTGCCGAGAGACCAGTCCGTCGCCGTCGGTGTCGAGGCGCGCTCCGATCGTCGCCGACGTGCCGATGAGAGCGAGGGCCAACCCAACCACAGCAGGGGCACGCAAGAAGCTCGTGAGCGGTGGTAGGCCAGACATCTGCTTCGGCTTGGCCGGAGGATCCTCGACCGAGATGCGCCCGACGCATCCACCGGCCAACCACTTCTGGAACCAGACCGGCGTCGGCGCCATCTTCCCGACACTCTCGACCTGGCCGATCGCATCCCACATCTGATCGATGGCTGCGACCAAGGCATCCACCTTCCGGGATCCAAGCTCGAACACAACGTCGTCTGCGTCCATCGGCTCGGCGACGAACTCGTGCCCATCGGTGTAGATCACATAGCCACGGTAGTGCAGCTCGGTCGACATGCTTTCTGCGCCCTTCGCACCCAGACTGGATTGCATTTGCAGGTTGGTACAACGGTACAGATGTATCAGCAAGCGAAAATTAACCTAATTTTCGCCGGCCATGCAAAATTGTGAGCATTTGGTTTCAACCGCCTTGCATCGGCCGCAAGACGGTGAAAATTCAGGCGGCCTGGATGGAACGAAAACACCTGAACGATGATGCCTAAAACTTGGGCAGACGCTCTCGCTGGTAGGCGTTCAGCACCTCAAGGGCCTTCTGACGTAGTGCAGGGGCGGCCAGCCTGAGAAGCTCCCACAGGTCGGCCTTCTCGGCCATGTAGACCTTGGCGAAGCTCGGGTCGTGCGTCGTGATCGACTCGGCGTTGTCGATCAGATCCGCCATCTTGATCGATTGCCCGTCAGCGTCAGCCAACGCCAGGTGGTCTCGGTCAAGCGCCTTACGGTGCGCTCGGTTCCCAATTTGTCCGATGCTCACATCCGTCACCTGAGCCACGAGATCTGCAACACGATCACCGAATTCTCGACGAATGTCGTCGCTCGTGACCGACGTGTCCTCGACGGTGTCATGCAGCAGAGCGGCGGCTAGAATTTCATCAGCGAACCCAAGGTCTCGCAATCTCTCCGATACGGCGATGGGGTGAATTATGTATTCATCTGCTGTGTATTTTCGCATCTGACCCTTGTGGGCCTCCGTCGCGAAGACCAGGGCCTTTTCGATTATAGTCATTCATTCCTCATTTGCATAATTGCAAGTCTCAGGGTATTCGATCTCGGATCGTCTGCATCTCCGAGATGAAGGTCTCCAGGAATTTCTGGGAGGCTGGCAGATGATCAGACGACAGAGCTGATCGAAGCGCACGAAGTTCGCCGAGTCGAAGACGAGATTTATTCGCGTCTGCGATGCACGCCCACTCGGCCCGCTCAACCGCAAGTTCGGCCTTCGCGACCTCAAAGTCGAGAATGTCCATCACCTCGTCAACCAAAGGCTTTGCGTCGGTGACGATCCGCCGGATCCCGTCGACCGCCTTAGACAGGGTCTCGATGGTGCCAGGTAACAGGCTCGTGAGCCTGGGATTTACGATGAAGTCGTTGGAAGTACATTTCTTGTTCATTCTTCGCCTTTGTCCTTCGATTTCCGTATCTCCATACTACCTGCTCGACGCATTTCATCTTCGGTTGGTTCCCATGGTTGCAGGCAGTGTTCTATGGCTGATAAAGCCAGTGCTTGTGTCCGAGACAAGCCACTTCTGAGATACCAACGAACAGAACTCGTGGTTACACCGAGAAAATCTGCCGCATCGCTGATGGATAGATCTCTCGTCTTTAGCCAGGCAGCGAACTCATCGCCGGATAGATGCCTCGCTGCTGAGTTACGGGGTGAAACTGACACTCATCGAATTCCCGCTTGCCTTCAATCTCGGCTTCGTAACCGCCATTATACGTGGAAGCCACAGAAAGTTCCTCGTTAGAATCATTCCGAACACGGTGACGGTAGAGCTGCCGGTTCAGGACGGTGAGGGCATCGGCCGAGAGGTATCGATTGCGGTGGTCGAGCCCCAGGGGTCGCCGCACCGTCTGCACGGATCCGCAGCGACGCACGAAAGAGGCCAGCCGAACCACGGCAGACGCCTCGATGCACATTGAACGTTCGACTCCGTGATCTAGTCCGTAGATGTACGTCACGGTGGCAGGGAGCTTGGACATGTTGCTTCTCGCTCGTGGGCGCCGGCTGCGCGGGCCTCGTGAAAGGTGGCTGGTTCGGTGATCAGGATCTCGCCTTCGACCTCGGCCCAGGCCCGAGCCCCGCACTTCAGCGGCGGCATCGAACGCGGGTCGATGAAGCGGGTGCGTCCCAAGATCTCCACCGCTTGAGCGTAGACCGGCGCACCACCTGCGCGCCGGACGATGTACTGATGGCGCTGGCCACCGTCCTTCTGGTTCATCGCCATGTTCAGGCGGTTGACGTGGACGATTGCGATCTCAGCCATAGATCAGGTCGCCGAACAGGCAGCACTGGATGAACACGTCGGCGGTGTCCGAGTCGCCGTTCTCGTCGACCAGATCCCGGAAGTGGTCCTGGTACTTTTCGGACATCGTGTTGAGGCCGGACTGGACGTTCGCCGGGGTGAGGTATCGGTCGCGGCCCGCGCCAGCCTTGTGCTCCTCAAGCTCGGTGAACTTGATGCTGAATGGGCCGGCGTAGAGCTTCGGATCGGCGTACCAGGGCTTCTCCGTGAGCGTGGAGCGGTCGGGCTCCATCACATCGACAGCCTCGCACCAGTAGCCGATGCCGCCCTCGATCGCGGTGATCACCTGGTCGGCGATCTTGCTTGGCGAGAGCGTCTTGGTGATGGTGACACTGAACTCGTTCATGATGCGACCGTGAGCTTTCCGGCGCGCAGGAGCGCCACGACGTGTTTCTCGGCGGCGACCTTGGCGTACTCGTCGATCCGAGCCTGGGCCGCGTTCTCTTCGATGGTCAGCTGCCGGCGAGCTTCCTTGATCGCGGCGGCGACAGCGTCCTTGACCGTAGCTTGCGCGACCTTCTCGGCCTCGGCCTTGGCGTAGACCTTGATGGTCGAGAGTACCTCGTCCTTGAGGAAGTCTCGGATCACACCCTTGATCGCCTCGGGCATCCTCCAGCGGCTGGCCAGATCACTCTCCAGCCGGCCGATCGCCTTCTGGATCTGCTGGGTCCAGCTGCCCTCACGCTCCTCGATCTTCTTGCGCAGCGCCTCGGCGACCTGAGGCACGGTGGTGTGCAGCAGCTCGACCTCGATGTGAGGATGAGCCGCCAGGATCGCCTGGTAGGTTGGGGTGTCGATGAGGATGCGGTTCATGACCGGATCTCGGAGATGGTGGCGATGGCCGTCAGGGCGATGAAGGTGGTGCCACCCGCGTAGATCACCTGGATCACGTCAGGCGCATCCGAGAGCTGCTGCCAGGGGCCTTCGTAGATCTCCTGGTTCCGCAGGGAGAACCGGATCGTCGGGGTGCTTCCATCCTCGTCCGGCTCATTGCCGATGTTGCGCATGATGGCATCGAAACTGGCGCGCTGCATTGGATCCTCGCTTGCATGCTTGCTTGTGGGCGGGCGGCCGTAGCCGCCCGCTGTCAATGGGTGAGCGGAATCGCTCGGGACTTGCGACCCTCAGCCCACTGGGCGGCGACCGCTTTCACGGCCTCGTCACGCGGGACAGGGTCGGTCACCGGCTTCCACTTTGGGCCGGGACTTTGGAGTGAGTGGACGATGAACAGCTGTGTTTGCACGAGATCCTTCATTTGCAATCTTGCATGCCGGTGGACATGCTCCCTCAGACCCCTGCGGGCCTGATCCTGTTCATGACCGTGCGCAGATCGACCGCACGATCATGACCCGCAGCCTCGATGAGGCGCAGGATCCGGTTGAGATCCTTCCACTCGCGGACCGTGTCCTCGTCGGTCAGGTCTCGCGCCATGTGGAAGTCGAGCGCCTCCTGGAGAACCCAGAACAGCGCCTTGATCTGCTTCTTGGAAACCTTGGGGTTGGGGCGGCGCATCACGCCGCCCGCCGGATGAAGCGCCCGAAGTTGCGGTCGTCGGGCTGGGTGTAGGTGTCGAGGTCGAACTTCTCGACGAACTGCACCACGTTCTCGGTCATCTCCTCGCGGTTGGCGTGCGAGAGGACGTGCAGGGCGTCAGCGATGTCCTGGCTGACGTCCTTGATGGTGCCGGCGTCCACATCGACGAGGTAGAACTTGTCGAAGTAGCCGGTGTCGAACTGGCCCTGGGCCAGCATCTCGATCAGCTTCTCGCGGTTGTTGTCGTCGTCGATGTCCGTCTCGTGGATGAACGGCTTCGAGTTGAACAACGACTGGATCATGTAGAACGGCTTCATGGCATGCTCCTTCAGGCGAGTGCCGGGGTGGGAACGAAGTTGCGAGCGCCGGTCCCGTGAATGAGGATCGCGATGTCGGCTTTCGCGTTCTTGCGCTGGCCGCCGCAAAGCAGGCAGCTGTCGCAGCGGGTGGCCTTGCCCATCTCGACGGAGGCCGGGCAGTGGCCTTCGCCTTCGGCCAGGGGCTCGTCCTTGGCTCGGACGCGGAACGTCCTGAACCCGAGAGCCTTGGCGGCGTCACGGTCGGCCTGGCTGTCGCAGGACGCCATGCAGAACGCAGACAGGTAGGGGAACCGGCGCCACAGGTGGGTGTAGCCGGTCATCTCGCGCACCCGGCCCATCGCCTGGGTCAGGATGGCCTCAGGAATAGCGCCAGGATCGCCGTAGGCGCCCAATCTCACCTTGCGGCCACGAAGGGCCGTGCGAGCCTGGGCGGGCGTCAGCGGGTCGTATCTGCCGCGTCGCAGGGCCTCGTAGACCATTCGAGGACCATGAAGAATCGTGACGTAGCAGGATCGACCCTTGTTGCTTCGCAGGCCAGTCGAAGGATCGGTCTCGATCCGGCCGCGATGGATGCAGGTGCCGCAGATCGATGCGTCGGCCCCGGTGCTGACCGCCTCCATCGGATGGATGTCGGAGCGCAGGATGTAGATCTGCGCCATCGGTCCGGTCTTCTGGTTGCTGCTCGGTCGGCCGAGCCCGGTCACCACGGCAGCGATCGGCTGGCCGTCGAGGGCAGAAGGCCCCTGGTACAAGATGAATCCGTCCATTTGCTCTCCGTCATTTGCATTCTTGCAGGCGGGTGGGCAGCAGAACGCCGCCCACCCGTGTCGATCAGGCCGCCTTGGAGATGGCCGCCACGTTGTCGTTCCTCACCCAAACGGATCCGCGCGGGTTCACGACGCGGAGCCGCTTGTCCCAGCCGTTGGCAGCGTCGACCCGATCGACGACGTACTCGCCGGCGGTCTGGTTGCGGTCGCCGTTCAGCTGGATGGTGTCACCGACCTTGGCCTGCTTCCAGGCCGGTTCGGTGGACACGACCGGAGCCGCGTCGCCGGCCTTGCGGACGATCGCCTTGATCGCCGCCTTCTCGACCCAGAGGGTGATGCCGCCCTCCAGCTTGAGACCGTACTTCTCCGCACCACCGTATCCGGGAGTCAGCTCTCCCGGAGCAGGCAGACGCTTCACGACGTACTCGCCGGCCGTGAAGTAGCTGCTGCCTTCGACACGAACCGTGTCGCCGACCTCAGCCTGCTCGTAGGGCGTGCGGGTGTCAGCAGGAGCCACCGTCTTCACCAGAGCCAGGACACGTTCGTTCCTGACCCAAGTACCGCCGTTGTAGTCGACCTTCAGGCGCATCGAGTCGCCCTCGTCGATCCAGATGACCGTGTGGTCGCCATCCGGGATCGCGGCAGACCCCTTGATGGTCACAGTGTCACCCACGACCGCCTTGAGGTAGTCCTGGCTGGTGTCCACCACCGGAGCCGAAGCCGCTGCTGCCGCCGTACCCTTGGCGACCGCCTCGTCCACCTCGCGCTGGATCGACTTGATCACGCCGTTCTTGATGGTGAACGAGTCGTCGTGGACCTCGATCGTGACGATCGTGTCGTCCTCGCCGTCACCTTCCGACGTGTCGAACTCGATCGCCTTGTAGACGCCGTCACGCAGGAAGGAGTGACCTTCGATCGTGATCATGTCTTCCTCCTGGACCCGCATCCAGACCGGCGGCGGGCTCGTGAGAAGCTCGGTGACGTCGCTGTTGGAGACCCAGTCCTCGGAGTCGAACGACAGAACCTTCAGGCGGCTGTCGTCGACCGGGTGGACGTCACGCTCGTCGATCTCGGTGACGAGCTGCGGGTGGTCGCTGGAGTCGATGACGACCCAGTCGCCGACCTTGGCAGCGAACCAGGCCGGAACCTGATCCACAATCTTGACCACCGCGTCGTTGTCGGGCTGATCGACTTCGTCCTCGCCCGGCCCGGTCTTCACGTCGAGCCGGAATTCGTCCGACGTGTCGTGGTTGACCTTCATGACGAGGTATGTGCCGTCATCGAGCACGCTGTCGTTCTCGATGTAGATCCAGTCGCCGACCTTCGCCTGCGCGAACGGCTCAGTGGATGACGTAGTCGCCGGGGTCGTCGAGGAGGCGCCGTAGGTGTTGGTCGAGTTCTCGTACCCTCGCACGATCGTCGTGCTGGAGCTTAAAAGCTCGTCCACGTACTTCCGGTCGACCTCGTCGAGGACTTCGAGCTGCTCGACCCGCATCTTGCCGCCACGGTAGTCGGTCGGCACGGCAACCGAGTGACGCGGCCAGAAGGCAACGAGCAGCATGCGGCGGTCGGCGCCCCAACCGTAGCCCATCTCCTTGATGTAATCGATCGCACCAACGTGCAGGCCGGCGACGCAGGTCTGGTCGGGGTTGGCGTTGCAGGCCTCGCGCGGCATCGCCACGGTCTTGCCCACGGCGTAGTTGACCGTGTTCGAGTGGACGTCGTTGAAGTTCTCGCGGACGCCCTTGAACGCAGCGATGCGACCGTCGGGCAGGAAGCCGAGCTTGGACCGCTCGACGAAGATCGGAAGACGATCACGCGCCGACGGGGTCGGGTTGCGCTGGAGATCCTCCAGGGCGCGGAAGATCGGGTCGTACTGCTCGCCCGCGTCACGGAAGGCGAGGATCTTGTCGGCCCAGAGGTTGTGGAGGTTCTGGCCGGCGTAGACGAGCTGGCCGCCGATGAACTCCAGCTTGCCGTCGGAGGCGACGCGAACCTGCTCACGCGGATCGGCGAGAGCGATCAGCGAGTCGAGGTCTTCGGTGGTCCGCTCCTGCGCAGCCCAGCCGAGCAGAAGCGTGCGGACCGCGTCGAAGTGCCGGTGGCTCTTCTGGACCTCGTAGGGCCGACCACGCGCGAAGAACGTGATCGACAGGTCCGAGATGTTGTGTGGTACAGTGACAGACATGTCGCTTCCTTACTTCTGGTTTGCGAGGATGGAGAAGTAGTGCCGAAACTTCGCGGCACGTTCGTCGCCACGGTAACTTTCGTAGCTACCGGCGATGAGCTTGAAGAGCGGGTATTTGAGCATGAGACGCTCGAACTCGGCGTTCACGCGCTGCGACCCGCTGGGACCGGACGGCAGCGTCGGAAACGCCAGGCCCGGCTTGATCATCATCAGGACCGCAAAGGCCTTGTCGTTCTCGTTCTCGACGCGATCAGACTGCGCGTTGAGTTCGGCCTGGACCTTCATGAACATGGTCTTGAAGTCACGAAGGTCTTGAGGCGCTTCGTCCTTGATGAAGGCAGCGTGGGTGCGGACTTCGTGCCGGATGTCGCTGCTCCTGTCCTGCTCCTGGATCGGAGTGAGCTTCGAGAGATCGATGACGTCGTTCAGACGCATCTCGATCCAGTCGCCGAAATCGCTCCAGTCGTCGCTGAGTTCGTCGACGCCGGTATCGACCAGGATCGTGAGCTTCTCGGTGATGATCTTGCGACGAACGAGGCTCTCCATGAGGTGCTCGAACGTGCCGTCACGAAGGTTGGTGAACCCGTTGCCGAGGTCGATGCCATCCTTCTTGTTGCGGTGGTACATGTTGATCTTGCTGAGCTTGAGCCCTCCTTCGGCGAGATCGACCGTCTGAACACCTTCGGTGATGCGGACTATGGTGTAGTGGTGAGCCGGATCCGGCGTGATCGTCATCGTGCGACGACGACGAACCTGGTTGGCGCGGGTGCCGACCTGGGTGCTGGCCCGCTTGGCGATCGGCGCCTTGTCGAGGATGACGATGTCGTCCTCCTTCAGGGCACACATCGCCATGAAGCCCGGCAGCTCGCACTTCTTCACGCGCGCCCAGAGGATGTTCTGGCCAACGAGATCGAGAGCGATGAACCGGTCGAGCGAGGCGTAGGGCGAGTGCTCGACGACCACCTTCGGCTTGCCGATCGTGGACGGGTCGAGGGTCTGCCGAGAGAACCGGTCGAACGACGACCAGCCGGTCGAGAGGTGCTGGACCTTGGCGTCGATGCCGGCGCGCAGCGGCTGGCCGTTCCAGAACACGCGACCCCGCAGACCGCTGTAGCGGTTGGTGCCAAGGTGCGCGGTCTCGGTGCGGAAGGTCTGGCACGCCTCGAAGTAGCAGGAGGCGTTGTCGACCTTGGCCTGGATCTCGGTGATGAAGCTCTGCTCGTAGGCCGTGATCATGGCCGCGAGCGCCTTCTTCGTGCCCGAGGTGTACTGCAGCTGCTCACGCGAGGCAGTGGGCGAGACGCTGTCGGACTCGACATCGAAGATGATGCAGTCGTCCGGCTGCAGGAAGCCGATCGAGTCGCGGATCTCGCTCATGTCGATCGGGTACATGACCGGACCGACGCGAACCTGCGGACCCGAGAACGGCACCGTGGACGAGTTGAAGCTGATCCAACCGGTGCCCTTGCCGGTGACCCGAGGCTCGTCGAAGCCCAGGTCCGGCGTCACGACCGGGCGGGGCTCGAACGACCACAGGATCTCGCGGGCAGACTCCTCGAAGGCGTAGAAGTCGTCCTCACGGACCGCGAACGAAACCTCCAGGCCGTCGTCCTCGTCGGTCGGGACGTCCATGAAGTGCTTCACCTCGGGCATGCCGGAGGCCGAGAGCGATATGATGTAGTGGGCAGCGATGCCCTCACGGTACGAGATGACCGAGAACGAGCCGGACATCAGGTCTTCCATGAGGTAGGCGAGCGCCGACTTGGCGCCGAAGCCCCAGCCCGACACGCCGCCGACGCCGTTGCCGTCCTTGGTGGAGTCACCGAGGCGCGGGAAGCGGTGCATCATGAAGTGGTGCGACAGGCCGGGACCGTAGTCGCGAACGCGGAACTTCGGCGACCATCGATTGGGCAGATCGACCAGGAACGGCTTGCCGGGCGGTGTGACCTCCCAGGCGTTCTTGCAGTATTCCCGAACCGGGTAGGCGATCTTGTTCTTCACGATGCCGGTAAAAAGTGCGTATGCGATCTTCGCATCGTTCGCTAGGCGCGTGGTCTTCGAGGCAAGGGCGCCGTCGGAGATGTTGGTGTGCTGTCGCTGGGTCATGGCCATTTGCATGCTCCTTTCAGGATTTGCAGGCTTGCAAGGGATTGAGCACGGCTACGCCGCGCAGCAGTGACGGGCGCGGATCTCGCCCTCGGCCAGCTCGTGACGGTAGGTCTGAGGCTTCGGGGCCTCGTACCAGAAGATCACCCGAGGCGGCTCGTCGAAGGCGAAGACGACGACCGGGTCGGCGTAGGCGTACCTGCGCTCGGCCTTTCGCAGGGTTTGACCGGTCTCACGAGCGGTATCGACGATCAGCACGCGCCCGAGATGTGACGGGATCGGATGACCGTAGGGGATGAACGGCACGCCCAGCATGTGCGAGGCGTAGACCGCAGCCACCGCCCCGGATCGACCGGGACCGGTGACGGACCCGACTTGTGACAGGTCGGCGGCGTTCAGGCGCTGGCAGAAGCGGTCGCGGAACATCGGCTCGGAGATGCGTTGCGTTTGCATGCTTGCCTCCCTCAGGCCGCGAGGCGACGGTAGCAGCGGCCCTGGTAGACTAGGGGGTCGCACGCCTCGTCGATGCGGTGTGCGATGATCTTGCCGATCAGCACCAGGCGGCCGGCGAGGTACTGCCGGTCGAGCAGCTCGCAGTCGAGGCTCATGGCTGCGTTCTGCAGGGCAGGGCACCCGGTATCGAGGTGATCCCAGCTGCCGTGCTGGAAGCGATCGACGCCGCGCAGACCGGTCCGGCCGGCGAAGATGTCGGCGAGACCGTCGTCCTCGGCCTTCAGCATGTTGACGCAGAAGCTGTCGTTCTCCTTGAGCCGCTCGGCCGACGCGCTGTTCTCGGCGAACGACACGATGACGGAGGGCGGGGAGTCGGAGAACGACGCGACCGAGGAGGCGGTGACACCGATGCGGTCATTCTCCATGCCGGTCGTGATGATGTGGACGGCGGCCGGCATGAGGGACATGCAGGAGCGGAAGGCGTCGATGTTGATCATTGGTCAGTTTCCCTTCTGAAGCCGGATTCGATGTGGTTGGCGATTTCGTCGCGGAGCATTTCTTCAAGCTCCGCGTCGGTCGTGTCGTCTTCGACTTCCCACTCGCCAGAGTGACTGGCGGTGGGAAATCCGGTGTCGATCCACCACTGGACGACGATCATGCCGCGATGGCCTGACGGGAGGGCATGCGGAGCACGATTGGATCCTGGCCATCGACGTAGAGGGTCAGGTCGGCGTCGGTCTCCAGGAAGGCCACGCCGCGCCCGTTGGTGCCGGGGATCGGAGTGCTCGGCCGGTGAACCATGCGGGTCGGGCCGGACCACTCGACCTTGCGAGCGAAGACCACGTCGGTGGCCCAGTTCGTGAAGGCCTTGCGCACGGCGATGACCGGGTCGTTGCGCCCCTCCTGACGGTTCTTCATCAGGACCGGCGCCGCGATGTGAATGACGAAGCCGCCGAGGATCGGCTTGGTCATCGGGTTGACGACCTCGTCGGGCTTTGCCGTCATCACTTCGAGGCCGGTGTCGCGCCAACAGGTGACCGGCACGTCCGTCTCGACCCAGTTCTGGATGTCCGTCCCCTCGATCTTCATGAACTCGTGGTGGACGAACCGGGTCGGGCCGTCCCAGGCCAGCTCACGGGCAAGGTGAGCAGCGGTGGGATCGGACAGGCGACGAGTGACCGTCACCGCCTTGTGCTCACCGTTGCTGCGGTTCGACATGATCGAAGGCACGTCGACGTGGATCAGGAACTCGCCGCGCACCGGGAGGATGGCCGGCTTGCCCGTCACGATCGCCTCGACGTGGGTGTTTCTGATCCACCAGATCTTGCCGTTCCGGCCGCCGTAATCGACAGCCAGCCGCATCGCGCCGCTGGTCTTCGCCCTGGTGACGACGTACTCGCCAGCCGGGTGGTCAGCGCCCTTCTTGACGCGAACCGTGTCGCCGACCTTCACGAGATCCGAGACAGGTGTGACCGGAGCAGGCGCCGGAGCCGGTGCCGCGACAGCAGCCGGCGAGACGATGCGAACCAGACGGTCCTTCGGGATCCAGCCGTCGTGGGTCTGGAAGTCCAGATCGCTGACGGGCGGTCGCCGGGTGTCGACCTCGGTGACCTCGAAGATGCCGCCAGCACGGTTGACCCAGTGACCCGTCATCGTGCCGGGCTGCTGCGGTGTGACCTCGATCTTGTCGCCCTTCTTCACGAGGGTCCACAGCAGCGGATCGACAGCAGGCGCAGCGACAACGGCCGGCTGGTCGCCGTAGGGCTTCCCGTCACGCTCGACGATCCGCATCACGCCCTTGTTGAGGACGTAGCCTTCGTCATCGAGGCGAATTCCGTTGAGGTCGGCACCGCCGAACTGATCGTCATCGACGCTGTGAACGAGGTAGACGCCGTCATCCGTGTTGACGAGGCCGGCGATCTCGACCCGGTCACCAGACCGCACAAGCTCCCAGATCGGGCGATCCTTCAGGAAGGCGTCCACGTCAGCCTGGCTGGCCTGGAAGGGCTTGCCGTCGCGCCGGGTGATCTGCTTGACCGCGTGGTTGTAGATGATCTCGGTGTCGACAGTGTTCTTGCCGACCGAGATTGCGGCCCCCTCAGGGTCGATGTTGATCGAGCTGCTGACCGAACGGACGACGTGCGAACCGTCCTTCACGTCGCCGTCGCCCTGAACGAGGATGGTGTCGCCGACCTTCACGAGCATCCAGACCGGGCCGGTGAGCGGCTCGGGCTTGCGCTTCGGAGCGGAGGTGGCGGTGGCGGGCAAGACGCCGTGGCGGGAGAGGGTGTCTTCGATCGGGTTCATCACAAGGATCCTTCCTGATGGGTGATTTGCTGTGGTTGGTGCAAACTAGCATTCCTGCAAGTTTGCATGCAAGCAATTAGTGCTCGCAGTGGGACGTTTCGCAGGAGCCGCAGTCGTCCTCGTAGAAGGGGAGACCGAGGCTCTCGTCAGCCGGGGCGGCGTCCCGGTCGAACAGCAGGTAGTCGCATCCGTGCTCATGGGCCTTGCGCATGCAAGCCTGAAGGTCAGCCGGAAACTGCTTGAGGTCGGACTCCTCGTCGTGCGCCCACATGAACCACCCGAAGGGGGTGCAGGAGGCCCAGGCTGTGAGGTCGCCACGCTTCTGCTCCTCGCAGATGAGGTCGAGCATCATCCTGGTTTCGACGGTTAGGTGGCCCGTGGAGAGGTCGAGGAAGCGCCGAACAGGCGGGAGTGCCGGCGTCGGGACGGGTTCACCGACGAGGGTTGGCGTCTGCATGTTCATGACAGGTCTCTGAGGAGCTTGATGACTGCGGCGCGATCGGCCAGCGGGATGCGGATGGACGCGGCGGTCGACACCGCGCCCTTGCTCGTGATCGGCTCCAGGACGATGTTGTCGCCCAGGATCGTGGCGTAGAGGCCGGACTGGAGGATCCTCCCGTGCCGGCCCCAGGCGCCGAACTCCACCTCTCCGGTGAAGCGGACGGAGCCGTTTCTCATCGGCGGTCGAACCGACGGGACGAGCGGCTCAGCACCTCGTCGTTGTGGCGCTGACGGCTCTCGTCGCGATACCGGTCGCGCTCGATCCGCTCGATCTTGTCGAGGGTTCGAGCCTGATGTTCCTGGGCACGCGAGGACCGGAACGACGAGCTGAGCTGGCTCTCGTCGTAGTCGTCGTAGGCGACGGCCGGACCGGCAAGCAGGAGCAGGCTGATGCCGGCGATGAGGGAAAGACGCTTCATGATGTGGAGTCCTGTGCGATGAGCCGAACCATGTCGGCGAGGGTGAGAGGGTTGTTCGGAACGGCGTCGAGACGGTCGCCGATCCAGCGGATCTCATCGTGGGTCATGTAGATCATGGGGGCGAACCCCCCGGCGATCCGCATGACCTCTCGTGCGCGCTCCCGTGTCATCGGGGTGCGCCGAGCATGAGAAACAGGCCGATCAGAATGAGGACGTAGGCCAGGGTGGCGTAGGTCTCTCGCAGGAAGATCTGACGGCGGTAGCGGTTGCGCATGGTACGCATGGCCATTCCTCAGTCGCAGCCGAAGCCGCAGGTTTGACGGTCGATGAAGCGCCGCTCGTCGCGACGCTGCTTGCCCTTCACGGTCTTCGCGAAGGGACGCGGGTGCCGGCGCCAGGTGCGAGCGTTGAGCAGCTGACGCAGCGGCTCGACGTCGATCGACTGGCCACCCCTCATGAAGAAGGGATGGGACCACCGACGCAGGTTGCGGACTTGAAGGTCGATGGGGCGCACGGGAACCTCCTCGGTGACTTGCAGCAGCCTACGCGGGCTGGCTGACTTTGCAACGTGATAATTTGCATTCTTGCAAGACGCATGGTATGCGATTTGCATGGCAGAAGAGAACCTCAAGCACGACTTGGCATACGGGCTTCCCTTCTTTCGGAAGCAGTCTGACCTGAAGCTGTTCTCTCAGCTCGGGTTCGCATGCGTCTACGCGATCGGACCCGAAGGTGGTGGCCCGGTCAAAATTGGATGGACCGAGAACCCGAAGAACCGATACGCACAGCTCCAGAACGCACACTGGAAGAAGCTGGAGATCAGAGAGATCACCTGGACCGTTGGTAGGCCGCTTGCCATCCGGCTCGAAGGTGAGATCCACAAGATCCTGAAAGGCGCCGGCCGTCATCTGCGTGGTGAATGGTTCGATGTTCCGACGAACTTGGTTCTCGGTGCGTTTCAGGTTGCCACGGACCGTCACAACATACCGACATTCACCCATGACGGGATGATCGAACGGTTCATGGAGGCTCGCGACATGCGAGCCCAAGCGCTCGCCAAGCGAGTCCTTGGCGAAAGCCAGGCTGCTTGACGAAGGGGTGGGGGGTGTGCTAAAACAAATGCACACTCCCATTCTTGCAAGCACCTACGGGTGAGGCCGCAGACCGTCCGGCGTCTCGATGACGAGACCGTCCGAAAGCAGCGCCTCCTTCGCGTCGAGCCGGTCGAACGACACAACCAAAGGCCGGCTCCACGCAGCCGCTTCCTTGATGTCCTGGAGCAGATCGCGCTTGCGGCGCTCCATGTTCACGCGCTGCCGCTCGACAGCCTCACGGGCCGTCGGCGGGATGCAGCAGCTGTGACGGCAGGGATCGTGGGTCATCAGCTGTCTCCAGCCCGCAGGTTGCCGTTCTCGTCGTAGGCGTCGTCGTCTTCGTCGTCCTCGCCAGGTTTCTGGTAGCCGGGCGGGTAGGTGGTCTCGTCAAGCTCGAACCGACCTCCTTGAGGCATCTTCGCGATCCCCTCGCTCAGCGCATGGACGGCGGCCGAGAGGTTCGCGTTGGTCCCAAAGACCTCGATCAGGTTGCGAGCGGCATGCAGCAGCGGCTCGTAGGCCGAGGCATGCTCATCGGCCGCCGCATCATAGCCGGTGCAATAGTCGGCAGTCGTTCCGTAGTGGCTCATGATGGCCTCCTCGATCAGCCGGTGAACCCGAACTCGGCTCGCAGATCAGCGGCGAGTTCACAGGGCAGGTGCCGCAGGTACTCGGCGGCCACCTCGAAGGCATGATCACGGCCGGCACGCTTCTGAGCCGACAGGATCCGCCAGTAGTCGAGGTAGCGCCGAGCCTGCGCCTCGTTGGGGTAGAGCGGTGCCATCAGTATTCCGAAGGCAGCAGGATGACGCCGTCCGTCAGCCACATCGTGATGCCGGGCTCCGGGAAGTCGGTGAAGTCGATGTCCTGGGAGAACACCGCGTTGTCGTTGCCGTCCTCGCAGACGACCTTGCCCTTGCCGTCAGCGACCGTGAGCTTCCAGACCTGGAACTCCTCGCGCTTGACCTTGGGCTCCAGCTGATTGGTCGCGATGATGTCGACCAGCCAGTGTGCGCCAGCCTCGTCGGCGACGTACTTGACGCCATCCGTGTAGGTGATGCGCTGCACCAGGGCGTGGCGATACCAGTTCTCGCTGCCGGTGAAGTGGTCGAGCTTCGTGAGAGCGTTCATCCGAGTGGTCCTACTCTTTCGCCGATCATGCCCAGGCTGGGCATTGTGTTGATGAGGCGTACCGGACCGCTGTCGTTGCCGGACAAGCAGGGCCGAAACAGTTCGAATTCTGGCTTGGTGTCATCGACGCCGAGGTGGCGTCGGAAGTGGCGGTTGGCTTCGGCCTGGGTGGCCGCCTCGACCTCGCACTCAGCGAAGATCGTCAAGCTCGCGACGAAACGGGGCATGATCTGATCCTTTGCATGCTTGCAAGCGTCAGGCGTGGAATTCGAAGTCGTCCTGCGCACGACTCATCACCAGCGCCTCGCGGACATCGAGCGGCATACCCTCGTCGTCGCCGCTGACGTAGCCTGCTCTGCCACGGTACGGCTTGTCGAGCCACACACCCAACGGGTAGGTCGCGCGGCTGCTGTAGCAGTCCTTGCCGAACCCGTGGTGGCCGTCCTCGCCGGGGAACAGCGTGTTCTCGTACCACTCACGGTCGGAGGCGTACTGCGGGGCATAGAACCGGCCGTTGTGGTGCTTGAACGCCCAGTTCGGCACATGGTCGAGCGTGTAGCGCTGGCCGTACAATCGCTTGGCCTGCTCAAAGGTCAGCTTGCGGGTCACAAATTCTCTCCACGTCTCAGGGTTTGTCGTAGGGCTGGATGACCTCGATCAGGTCGTTCCAGTCGTTTCCGGTCATGCGGCGCCGGGTCCACTCGACGTCCTGTCTCCGAGCGAATTCGAGGATCCAGGCGAGGCGGGTGCGAACGCGGCGAAGCTCGGATCGAACCAGGCCGATCGTCAGGACGCCCCAGGTGATCGCCAGGATCAGGCCGGAGCCGAGGCCGACGAGGTAGGAGTTCACGTCGATCATCGCCGAGCCTCCCACCACTGCATGATCCCCATCATCGCGAAGGGCATCGGGATCAGGTTCATCAGGGCGTGCCAGGTCACGCGGATGCCGACAGCCGTCTCTTGGTCGAAGAGGAAGGCACCGCCGAACAGCGTGCTCATGCCGATCGGCTTGCCGACAGTGAAGACCGAGACCGTGAGCATGATGTGCTCGTAGAGGTGGAAGGTCTCGATCATGAGGCCCCACTTCACCCAACGGTTCGGGATCAGCAGCATCAGCGCGACCAGACCGGTGAGGAAGATCAGGTTGCCGACGATGTGCAGCACTTCCATGCTGCGGGCCATCTGGACCTTGTAGTCGAGCGCCGGCCACGCCCAGGCGCCGAACGACTCGACGACGTAGGTGACCCAGGGCGACATCCACGGCGTGTCACGTCCGCAGATGCCGGAGGTCCAGCCCATCAGCCAGATCACCCACTGCGCGACGTGCTCGTAGAAGTGGCCGACCTGGAAGACGAGGCAGGAGACGGCGATGCCGATGAGTAGGTGCTTCACTAAATAATCTCCTAGATTTTTAATAATCCCGCTCGTACTTCTGGCGAAGTTTATCTTTGTCATCCTTCCATAGGTAATTCAGATACAGGGATCCATAGGACCACTTGCCAGTCACGATGTAATCCTTGCTCATTCTAACGCTGTACCTGTACTTCCAGTCAACGCTCCACCACTGTAATTCCCTCCAGGTACGACCGCCCCAACCTTCTCCCGTCTGACACCCCATGATCTTCTCGACCTGATCGCGCGTCATTCCGTTCACGATCGTTTTGAAGACCTCAGGTGTCATGGCGCAGTACGGAGGCTCGTCGACCGGCGCCGGAGGCGCGCTGACGGTCTTCATGACCGGATTTGGCTGCTTCTCTGGATCGGGAGTCGGGCCGCTGCAGGCCTTAGCGCCGAGGATGATGGCGACGAGCACGAAGAAGCCGGTGCCAAATTCGTTCGATTTTCTCATGGCACTCAGCCTCCCGAAAATAGAAATTTGTATTCCTGCAAGTATTCAAGCAGGAAAGTGCTGATCGACAGTCTTCGGGTCGAGGCCGTAATCGGACGCCACGGTGAGGAATTCCCGGCGCATCAGCTCCCGGTTGGGTCCGACCGGCGTCCAGTAGTCCTGCTCGTCGTGGATCGACTGCATGTCGCCGATGAACTTCACGTTCTCGATGATGTAGTCCGGCAGCGGCTTGTTCTGAATTTGCTTCTCCCGCATGAGCGAGCGAATGCCGCCGATGAACGCCTGGCCGCTGCTGTAGGTCGCAGTTCCTGGAGGCAGGATCATGCCGGCAAAGCAGGCGTTGCCCTTGCCGTCGTCGTAGCCGCAGACGGTGCTTGCTTCGCCAGTCGGGTTGGGTTGCATGCAGCGGTGGGTCATGGTGGCGGCACGCTCGACGATGATGTCGAACAAGCCCTGGCGCACGGCGGTCTTCGGTGTGGTCATGACGTCTCTCTCGGATGAAGGGGAGGTAATTTGGGTTCCGCACTTTCGCAGCGGATGGCGACCTGGGTCTGACCAGGGAGCGGGCATTACCCGCACGAACAACAATTCATGAGCCTTGCGCAAAACATACAAGGCCGTAACCTTCAGATTTCTTAACAACAACCATCTCCTGTAGAAGCCTAACAAGGCTGAATAGTTGCACTGAACGTATAATCTCAAGTATTTTGTGTCTTCTGTCAATCGTAATGACGGGTCCATCACTTTCTCCCACTCTGGGTTGGCATGTTTGCAAGTCCTTAGCGGTCGCCCACCACAAGGATGGGCGACACAAAGGGCTCAGATCATGCTGAAGACGGGCTTGGTCCGGCCGAGCACCTTGACCAACAACACCTCGTGGTCCTCGCTGACGGCCATCGTCGCGCGGTTGCGACCAGCTTCCTTGTCGTAGTGCCGGCTGCTGACGCTGTAGGTCACGTCGCTGCCGCGCTTGCGCAGAACCATGAAATCCGGGTCGGTCGCGACGCTCGACTCCGGCGATCGGGCGGTGCCCGGCATGCCCTGCATCGACTCGACGAAGTCCTTGGCCTCCTTGAGGCCGACGCCGGATGCGGCGCGGTAGGACTTGATCGCCTCGATCTTCCGGCCGCCACGCAGGTGCAGGATAACGTCGTTCATGTGGTTGTGGGCGACCACCTGGGCGCCGAGCGTTGTGCTGCCCAGGCTGCGACCGTACTGGATGTTGTCGCGGTCGCGGGCGGTGAGCTTGTCCGCGAAGTTGGCCTCCGAGTTGTGCCAGTTGGTCGAGACGAAGTCCGTGGCCGACAACTGGCCGGGGGCGTTCGCGGTCAAGAAGGCGTTCTGCGAGATGGCGTTCATGGGTGTTGTTCCTTCTTTTGCCCTGTCGAGGGCGTTCTTCAGGATGTCGCCGAGGGTCTGGCCCTCACCGGACCACTGCGCTTCGAGCGCCCGGAGCCGGTTCTGCGAGTGGGTGGCCTCATCGGCGGTGACGAAGCCGGTCGTGCTGCCGTAGAGGTCGATGCGGCGAGCGCCGGCCGTGCAGGACCGCAGGTATTTCGGACCGCCGGTGTAGTCGGCGAGCGCACCACGAATGGACTTCATGGGTAGGTCGGGCATCGCCAGAGCGATGTGCTTGTGGATGCCCAGCTGGAGCGGCTTCTTCACCGCGCCCTTCGGCTGGAACGTGTACGGGAACGCCCGTACAAGCCGTTCGCGGATCTCGGCGTGGGTTGCCATGGATCAGTCTTCCTCGTCGTCGTTGATGTCGTGCATCTCGGCGAGACCAGACCAGTCAGGGGAACCGGTCGTGAGGAAGTTGTTGATCGCTTCAGCCGCGATGGCCGGCGTGATCAGATCCCACCGCTCGAAGTCGATGAATTCGGTCGGGTAGAACAGATCGTGAAGCGGGTGGTCTTCCTTGCCCCTGAAGCTGTCGACGTACTGATCCGCGATCTTCAGCGCAGAGATGCTGAACTTCTGGCTGGTGATGTCGATGCCTTGCATCCTGAGCGACAGGTGGCCGCCGATGCAGGCGACGCAGCCGCAGTCGTATTTCACGTCATCTTCGATCGGGACGCCCGCACCAATCGACATCGAGAACCCGAGTATGGTCTCGACATCCGCCCTTCCGCTGCTGTCACTCCCGACGCCGCGAATAGCCTGTTCTGGAAGGACGCAGACCTCACCCTTCAGGTGGTTGGCCAACTCGATCAAGCCGGCGTGCTCGGCATCGGTGATGCCCAACTTTTTGGCGGTCTTGTACGTGGTCATGGGCTTCTCTCTCTGTCTTGTGCCGAAGGCACCGGTTGCATGCTTGCCAGTCAGTGGGCCGGAAAGACCTCACGGATGGCGGTGTGGGCGAGGCCGAATTCGTCCGCGACCAGCTTGAACTCGGACCGCATGCGTTCGCGGTTGGCCGGACCCTCGTAGTCCTTGCCCGACCAGTTCCCGCCGCTGTCGTGGATCCGCTGCAGGTTGGTCAGCAGCTTCGTGTGCGGCTGGAGCCGATCGGGCAGCATCGCCAGATTCATCAGCGTATCCACACCGCCGATGACGACGTTGCTGTCACCATCGAGGACTTCGTCGTCGGTCAGGAGCGCACCGACGAAGCAGGCGCTCGTGTTCTCCTCGTTGCGGTACGCGCAGCCGGAGATGTCCATGCACCGCTTCGGCATGGTCGCGGCGTACCGGATGGTGGCGTCGAAGATCTCCTGCTTGGTCAGCTCGGGCTTGACCAAGGTCGGGGTGAACGGCGTGGTGAAGTGGGACATGGGCGGGGTCTCTTCTCTCTCGTGGCGAAGCCACCGGTTGCATTCGTGCCAGCGACCGCTCAGTTCGGAGCGTGCTCGATGGCGTAGTCCCACATCTGGAGCGTGGCCTCGTGGCCCAGCTCGTCGTTGACGCGGATGACGTTGTAGAGCGGGCCGTGGAGCGCCTTAGCCGCTTTGGCGAGCGCCATCTTCTCGGGCGCACTCATGGTGCCGCGATGAATCACCCGCTCGACCGCACCAAGAGAGCAGAAGCAGACTGCGCTTTCGTGCTGCGGCGAGATCGGCTTGCGATCGGCGCCGTAGGCGTACTCACCCTGCCCGAACGTCTCGGGGTTGGCGATCAGGGCGCGGCCGGCGATCAAGTTGGCGCGGATGGACATGGGCTTCTCTCTGTCTTGTGGCGCAGCCACCGCATCATTTTGCGGCTGCTGACGGATTCGAGGGGGGGGTGGTTCAGCGCTTCAGCAGACCGGGGATGGTGGTGCCGTCGGACCCGAACATCTCCCATGCGTCGGCGCAGGACTTGGTGACGTTCTGCTTGAACACCTCGATCAGGAGAGCGGCCTGCACCCCACGAGCGCGGTTGTTGATGAAAGCCTCGGTGTCGGGGACCAGTTTGGTCAGGGCCGCCTTCATCATGGCTCGGTCGACGGAGGTGCCGGGACACACGTCGTCGACGAAGATGCCAGTGGCGACCAGGGCCGTTGCGTACCGCTCATTGGTGTCGGCGCGGGCCGGACCCATCAGGGCGGCTGTCAGGGCGAGAGAGGCGAGAGCGATACGGATCACAACGAACTCCTGTTTGCATGGTGTACGGCATGCGGTTGCATGCACGCAAGTGGGTGGACGAAATACGGGACGGAAATTAGGGAAAGGGGGACAAACAAATCCCTGAGGCCCGAATTACGCGGATCCGAACAGCCCCATTTCGGACGGGGCGAACAGGCCGAGATACAGGCCCCTGGGCCGCTCCTCACGGATCACAGCCAGATCCTGTACGACCCTGACGAAGGGGACGGAACGACGCTCCATTCGGTCGATGAACTCCTCGACATGGATGCTCGCCTCTTCCAGCGAGAGGTTGGGCACGCTGCTCTCGCAGACGATGCCGCCCATGTCGTTGATGGCGGTCACATGTAGTTGATAACGCATGGGAAATCTCCGTCGGAGGAGGCGTTGAGGATGGCCCACGGACCGCACTCGAAGATGCGCAACATGTGGGAGAACACATAGAAGGGAGAGAGCCAGACAAGGCTCAGAGAGGGAACGCCCAGAGCACCATCAGGGGGATCGAGGAGTACCCCAGGATCAGCGCCAGAATGGTCAGGGGGCTTGGTTCGGAGACGGGGATGGAGGTGGTGGGAAAGTGTTGCCGACTCTTGCTCAAAACACTCATAAAAGCACATTCCCCATCGAAATTGCATGTTTGCAAGCACTTAGCACGCACACAGAGGGTTGTTACCCCGTGCGAACCCAGTGCGTTCCGAGCGTTCAGCTCGATGATACCCCCTGCGGCCTGTCAGGCGCACAAGCGGGGGTATGATCCAGACGAACACGGACGTAAGGTTGCGGCCAACAGGCGAAAGGCTCCGAAAACAGGCCTTGAGACCCGTCCGATCGCTCGGAAGGGCCTCAAACTCGCATCTCAGGTTGTAATCGTCACGAAATCAGTGGCGATCGGCTCCCCGTCGAAGTCCAGAGCCACGGTCAGCGAGACCCCACCAGACCATCGCTCGGTCGTCATGGTCAGCGTCAGGTGCTCGCGCAACAGGCAGAGCAAGCGCGCCTTGTCGGTGTCGTCGGCTGCTACGGCCAACGCGGTCTCATCTGCCATAGGCGAACCCCTTGATCTGCTGCTGCAACCGGTCGCGAACCTCGGTCAGCACGGCCATGCGTCGGTTGTGCAAGGCAAGGCGTGCTTCCCAGGTCTCGCGGCCCTCGAACCAGCCCCGCTTCATGCGAGGCGTCTCGGCTTCCATCTTCTCGACCTCCTGGCCGATGAAGTAGGCGGCGACACGGATGTCGCCCTCGTTCAAGCCCGTCACCACTCGTTCGCTTCCGCGAGACGGTGCCGGCGGGCGGCCTCGAACTCTTCGAGGTCCACGTTGTCGTCGAGACCCGACTCGTCGTCGTCCTCGTCGATCTCGTTCACATCGTCGAACAGGTCTTCGATGTCGGCAGGCAGGGTCGCGTCCTCGTCTTCGTAGTTCATGTCTCGCTCCTCAGGATGCGACGATGGGATTGCGGCTGGACCGTGCGGCGCTGAAGGAATGCACGGGTGTCGGCGTCGCGCTGCTCGCGCGTCACGGCCTGCGAGGACCGGATGGACTGCCAGTGGGCATGGGACATGGTCGGATCCTCAGAATGCACACTTGCGGAGCTTGGGCGCCTCGTAGCGCCGACGGGGCGCCTCGAAGCGAAGACGGGACGGCGGAACCGGGTCGTCGATCGACTTGGGCTCGACACGCGGGGCATCGACACCGATCGGGCGGGACCGCTCAATCGCCTCGATCTCGGCGTCGTCACGCTCGAAAGACGCCTGGCGCTTGCAGATGCGCTGGGTCTGAATGTCCTGGGCCAGCGAGGCCACGTCGAAGTCGAACACGTCGAGGAAGCTCGGACGCTCGGCGGGCGGCTCGTATGGGGTGGAGAAGATGTGGGCCATTCGGAAAATCCAGACCTCTGGAGAAATTCGCGTTTTCGACACAGGTCATCGGCCTCTGGCTGAGAGCCAAGGTGCGGAAGCGTGTCGAAGGATGGGGCAGGGGCGCGGACGCCCCCGTCAGTCCGTCAGTGGGAGGTTGGCAGGGCGCACGTCGTTGCGGGCGCGTCGCCGTGCAGCTCGAACGTGAACTGCGGATACCGGGCGCGGTAATGGTGTTCGAGCCACCACAGCGCGACCTCACGGCTTGCCGACGACCCGAGCATGAGCCGGTCATTCAAGCGGTGGGACTCGTGGCACGTCCGTTCGATGTTGAACGTGCCGGACTTGAAGGGCGGCCGGGGCATCAGGCGCCCGCCGGGGTGACGACTTGGACGCGCATGCACGTCCGGTCACGCGGGGGAACCGTGCCGACCGTCACGAACGCCTCAAGCGCCGCACAGTCGTGCCAGACGGTATGGACGAGGCCGGTCGCGTCGGCGAGGCCTTGCGCCTTCGCAATCTTGCGCAACTCATCCTCGCGTGAGGGGCAAACCCACTGGGCCATGGTCGTAACCTCGCGTTCACAGTGAACGGGGAACAGGCCAGAAGCCGGTTGCCGGTCCGCTATGGGGAGGGGAGGCGCCCCCGTAGGGGCGCCCCGTGTTGTGGCTTAGGCGGCGATCCGCTCGGCCTCCGGCTCGACTTCCGAGGCGCGGCCGGCATTCTGCGCGGCGTGGGCGTCGGAGGCGACGATGGCAGCGGCCACCCCGTTGGAAAGCTCGTCGAGCCGGCCCTGAAGGCGCTTGATCGTGGCGGCCAGCTCTTCGACCGACGTGATTTCGAGGAGCTTCAGCGTGGCCTTCTCCATCGGATCGGACGCGCCGTCCTCCTTCGCCTTCGGATCCGCCTTGAAGTAAGCGGCGAGGGCGTAGATCGTGGTGCCGTAATTCTCGGCGACGAACTCGCCGAACACCTTCAGGATCTCCGCGACATTCTCCTTCGCGCCGAGCGTCTTCATGAACCCGGCGTGATTCTTGGCCATGTCGTCGACGATCTTTTTGGCGTAGCGGCCGACTTCCGCGATGGCGTGTTCCTGCTTGGAGAAGCCGGCGGCCTTTGCGGCGGCAAAGTAGGCGCGGACGAGGGGACCGACCTTGGCAGCGTCGCGATTGCGCTTGATCGACTGGAATTCCTTCAGGGACTCCGAGTCCCGGTAGAGCGCGTTGCCCTCGGCGACGAAGTGATTGATGAACTCGCGCTTCGCGTTGGCGAACTTGGTTTCCTTCACCTCGGCCTCTTCGCCGAGATTCCACGCCTTGCCGATGCGGTAGGCGGCGATGGCGGACACGGTCACAGCGGAACCGTAGATCTGACCGTCGAGCTTGTGGGACGTCTTGACGGCGGCGGCGAGGGCGGACACGCCAGCGGACATGACAGCGGCGAGGACGGTGTTGACGTTCGACATGATGAATTCGCTTTCTGGGAGTGTGCCCCGCTTGCATGCTTGCAAGGCCGGGGAGGGGAGGGGAGAGAAGAAATCCAGACCTCTGGAGAAATCCTCGTTTTGGGCAGAGCTTCGCCGGTCGACCCGCGAGGGTCTTGCTTTGAAGTGTGGCTTGGAGCGCGAGGCCCCCCGGAGGGGGGAGGGGGGGGGGGAGGATTACGCCCCGACCC
>NZ_VRUT01000140.1:0-12634 GCF_008039465.1 Methylobacterium sp. WL120
GCCGCCGGCCCCGCCCGCCCTGGTCGAACCCGCCTCCGCGCGCGCCTGCGATGTCGCGACGCGCGCGCGTCTGCTGTCGCCCCCGCGCCCCGGCGACGACACCGCCGCGATCGCCTGCTCGATCACGCTGAGCCCGGGCGACCACGTCCTGCGCCGGGTCGTCGTCGAGGGCGCGGAGGCGTCGGGCGCGGAGATCGACTGCGCCGGCGCGACGATCGGGCAGGCCGAGCCGGCGCCGACGCTCGCCGACTTCGCGGTCGAGATCCGCTCGCGCGCCCCGGCCGGCCCCGGCGGGACCTGGTCGCGCCCCAGCGGCGTCACGCTTCGCAACTGCCGCATCCTCGGCCACGTCCGCGTCTGGGGCATGGGCCTCAACGGCCAGGGGGCGGCGGTGAAGGCGTCGTCGCACAGCCTCGGCCATACCGAGCGGGCGCAGGCGGCGGCGCCGACCGAAATCGCGATCCGCGATTCGACCATCACCGCGCTCGGGCACATCCCGCTCTACCTCGCCCCCGGCGTGACGCGGTTCACCCTGCAGGGCTCGACCCTCGACGGCCGCTCGGGCGCGGACGCGATCTACCTCGACGCCGAGAGCGCCGACAACGTCATCGCCGACAACACCATCGCCGTCGCGCTCGGGCGGGAGGCGATCGCCGTCGACGGCTCGGCGCGCAACCGCATCACCGGCAACCGCATCGCCACGCAGGGCCAAGGCGGCGTGCGGCTCTACCGCAATTGCGGGGAGGGCGGCACGGTCCGCCACCAGACGCCGTCGAACAACGTCGTCACCGGGAACACCTTCACCGGCGGCGGCCTGTTCGCGTCCGCGGCGATCGTGGTGAATTCCCGCGGCGGCTGGCGGCTCTATTGCAGCCAGGATTCCGGCTATCCCTTCGGCAGCAGCCTCGACAATTCCGACGGCGGCACCGGCAACGTCGTCGCGCCGAACACGGTCGAATAGGCCCTTGTCATGACGGGCGGTCTTTCGCCGAAAAGGCGTCCGCTTCGACGGAAGGCGCTCTATTGGTAGAAATCAGACGCTTGGCACTTGCAGCGGAGGGCTGCTTTCGACTCATAGCGGACCATACGAGCGAAGTGTGGGTTGCAGGTTCTACCGTGGTGGCAACCGAACTTCGCTGTAGCGCATACGGTCTAAATTCCCTTGCACTTCGAGCTTACCTAGTGAAACAAGCAATTTGATACGCTCTGCTATTGCTGTGTCGTTTATTCCTCGACGAAGGTTAGCATGAATTATTATAGCCGTGATCATGGCCACTTTCTGCCAACGCTCTTTTGCAGCGCGCATAATTTCATCGTCGATCATAGCCGCGACTGAGACATCAGCAATGCTCATGGCTACTGGCTGATCCATTTCTACCCCTCCCAGGTCCGCTTTCCAACTTTAGTGGATCCCGCGATCGGATGCCCAGCGTCTGATTTCGCCCATCAGCCGCCGGCCATCACCAGCGCCCAGAACCGCTTGTAGCGGGTGCCCGGCGCGTCGACGCGGGCGATGCCGATGCGGCGGATCTGCGGGATCAGCATGTTCTTGTTGTGCTCCGGCGAGGCCTTCCAGCGGGCGAGCACCTGATCGAAGGTCTCGGAGCCGGCGCTGAGGTTTTCCGCCGACCAGGACCGGCCGAGCCCGGCCGAGGCCATCCGCGCGGTGAAGCTGCCGCCGACCTCGTGGCTGAGCTGTCCGGTGCGGGCGTTGTTGCCGGCCTGGAACGCGGCCGCCGTCACCAGCCCGGCGTCGACGGTGACCGGCCCGAGCCCGTGCTGGGCGCGGTAACGCGAGATCGCGGCGGCGGCCGCATTCTCGTCGAGGATCACGGGGCTGACCGGGCCGGCGCTCTCGATGAGCGTCGGCGTCCCGCAGCCGGCGAGCGCGAGGGCGAAAAGGCCGTAGGCGGCGAAGGCCTTGAGGCGGCGGGCGGCGCTGTATGGCATCGGGAACGGGTTCGCTGGCGGGACGGAGCCTCGCCTTGGCCCGTCCCATGCGGCGAAACCGGGGCGCGCGACGGCGCACCGTGCGCAAGGGCGGGCGCCTGTGCCCGCGATGCCACGCCCGCCATCAGATCCGCGTGCCGGGATCGCGCATCGGCGCGCCGCAGCGCCACCCGGCGATCCGGTAGTCCGGGTGTTCCTCGACCCAGCGCGCAAGCTGCGGCTGGGCGACGTGCTGGCAGGCGCGGGGCGTCGCCACGTCGAGCGGCATGCGCCGCGCTTCGCAGGTCTCGGGCGCGTTCGCCATGCAGGCGGTGAAGTAGAGAAAGAACACGCCGGTCATCGCGATCCTCCGAGGCCCGCTGCCCTTCGGCGCGTCGCGAGGAAGCTAGCACCGGAGCAGCGTCCGTCGATGCGCCGTTCCATCGCAGACCCATGCGGGCCGACCGCGACTTCGGCGGAGGCACCTCAGGCGCGCCACGAGGGCCGTTCCTGCACGCGGATAGGCTGCATTCGAGCCTCGTCTCCGATGGGACTTTTAGGTGTGATGCGTAATCATTCCCCAGTGGTTGCAGCCGTGGGCCGCCTTGCACCCGTGTTTCAGCGGTGAATAATGAACATCGCATCGACCGACGTGTCGAATGGACTCGCTTCGGCCGACCCGTGACGTTGCAATCCTTCAGTTTCGCCGCGCAGTCGCCGGACGCCCCCGACGGATTCGGCACCTACCACGACCTCTACGCCCACGGTTCCGACGTGGCCCTGACGGGGGAGGGGTTCTACGCCCGCTTCCAGGCCCACCGCTTCCCGCGGATGGTGGTGTTCGATCGCCATCTGAACGGGCTGGTGCACAGCCGTGGCGCGGCGCGCGTGCGCCGCGACGGCTTCGACCACGTCAACCTCCACCTCCTGCTCGCCGGCCGCCTGTCCGGCGGCGTCCCGGGCGACGAGGTTCGGGTGGCGCCCGGCGAGATCCTGCTGTTCGACACCACCCGGCCGCAATCGAGCCGGGCGGACCACGCGCACGTCGTCACCGTCGCGCTCGCGCGCGATCCGGTCGAAGGCTCGCTGCGCGGGCTTCGCGGCTTCCACGGCACGGTGCTGCCCGAGGCGAGTGGAGGGCTCGTCGCCGACCTGATGGTCTCCCTCGCCCGCCGGGCGTCCGCCATGAACCCGCGCGCGGCGGCGGGCGCGGCCCGCGCCCTGACGACGGTGCTGGCCGCCGTGCTCGACGACAGGGCCGGGCTCGGCTTCGACCCGGACACCGAAGCGCAGCTCGTCCTGCTGCGGCGCGAGCGCGCCGAGGCGTTCATCGCCACGCGCCTGTCGGACTCTACCCTCGACGCCGAAACCATCGCGCGGGGCGTCGGCGTCTCGCGCAGCGTCCTGTATCGCTCGTTCTCGGAGGATGGCGGCGTCGCGAACGTGCTCCGGCTCCGGCGGCTCGAGAGCCTGCGCGCCTGCCTGAGGCGACCGAGCGAGACCCGCTCGATCGCGGCCCTGGCCTTCGCCTGCGGCTTCGGCAGCGAAAGCCATTGCAACCGGGCGTTTCACGCGGCATTCGGGCGGCCGCCGGGACAGTTCCGTGCCGACCTGCAGCGGGCGCGCGCCTCCCGGGCGGGGATCGCCGACGCCCGGTCGCAACTCGCCGCGTGGCTTTGTGAACTCTACTGAACCGGCGCTCGCGTCCACACCTCGTCGCCTACCGACCGCGGAGCGAAGCGGCGGATCGTCCGGCTGGGGGCTGGTGCTGCTGCTCGCGGCGACGCAGTTCTTCGCATTCAGCGACCGGTTCCTGATCACGGTGCTCGCCACGCCGCTCAAGCACGACCTGGCGCTGAGCGACGCCGAGGTCGGCCTGCTCCAGGGCTCGGCCTTCGCGCTGCTGCATGCGGCGGGCTTGCCCTGGGTCGGTGCGTTGGCCGACCGCGGGCATCGGCGCACGCTCCTTCTCGGCTGCCTCGTGGTGTGGACCCTCGCGACGCTGGCCTGCGGCCTCTCCGGCTCCTTCGCCGCCCTGTTCGTGAGCCGCATGCTCCTCGACCTGGGGCAGTCGGGCGTCGTCCCGGCCGCGTTGTCCCTGCTCGCGTTGCGGGTCGGGCGGGCGCGGCTCGGGCGCGGCTCGGGCGCGGGGTCTCGCTGCTGACCACCGGCGGTACGCTCGGGCGAAGCCTCGCCCTCCTCGTCGGCGGGGCGACCCTCGGCTGGCTGACGGGGCAGGGCGGCCTGACGCTGCCGGGCTTCGGTGCGCTCGCGCCCTGGCAGGCCCTGTTCGTGCTGGCGGCCCTGCCGAACCTCGTGCTGCTGGCCTTCACCTGGGGCATCGCCGAACCGCCCCCTCCGTCGGTCCCGGCCCCACTGCCGCCGTGGTCGCGCGCCTTCGCCTGGATCGTCCGGCACGGCCGCGCCTACCTGCCCCATACCGTGGCTTCGACCGCCGCGATCTGCATGGGCCAGACGCTGACCGCCTGGGCGCCGACCTTCTACGTGCGCGCCTTCAAGGTGACGCCGGCCGAGAGCGGGCTGATCCTCGGCCTCGTCGTGCTGGTTGCGGCGCCCGTGGGACACATCGTCAGCGGGATCGTGCTCGACCGTGCGAAGCGGAATCGCCCGCGCGCCGCACCGCGGATACTGGGGCTCGGGCTCCTGCTGTCGCTGCCTGCGACCCTCGTCATGGTGTTCGCGCCCGGGCTCGGCCTCTCGCTTGGCGGGTTCGCGGCCCTGGTCGCGGCCCTCGGCTTCTGCAGCCCGCCGAGTCTGCCCGGCATCCAGTTCCTGACGCCGGTCGCCCTGCGGGGGCGGATCAGCGGACTGTTCATCGCCTTCGAGACCCTCGTGGCGCTCGGCGCCGGGCCGGCCCTGCTCGGTCTGCTGAACGACCGGGTGTTCGGCGCGGACGGGATCGGGCGCGCCTTCGTCGCGCTGTCCGCCGCCGTCGGCGGCCTCGGCCTGGTCTCCGCCGCGATGGCGGCCCGTCGCGGGCAGGGCGTGAGTCTTTTCAAGCCGCGTGGAGGCCGGCGCGCTTGAAAGGCTCCGATCAGACCACTTCCACCGCACGGCCGAGGGCCACGGGCGCGAAGGCCTGCATCAGCGCGCGGTCGAGGTGGCCTTTCATCCCCTCCATCGTCGCCAGCGCCTCGGGCGCCGCGACCGAATCGCGGTAGGTCCGGCGCTCGGTCAGCGCCGAGAACACGTCGCAGATCGCGACGATGCGGACGAGGTCGGTGATCGCGCCGTCGCGCAGGCCGGCCGGATACCCGGTGCCGTCGAGCTTCTCGTGGTGGTGGCGCACCACCTCGACGATCGCCGGATCGAATCCGCCCTGCGCGTCGAGCAGCCCCGCGCCGATCTCCGGATGCCGGCGCATCAGGCGCATCTCCTCCGCCGTCAGCCGGCCGGGCTTGTTCAGGATCTCGACGGGGATGCGCGCCTTGCCGATGTCGTGCAGCAGCGCGGCCTTGGTCAGGCGGTGCCGGTCGGCGCGCGAGAGGCCGACCCGGCCGCCGAACGCCGCGGCGTAGCCGGCGACGCCGAGGGTGTGCTGGTAGACGCCGGCGTCGTGGCGCCACACCGTGGCGAGCCAGTCGCCGATGCCGACCTCCGACACCGCGGCCAGGACGATCTCGGTGCCGCGATCGATCTCGCTCGGCTGGAACGGCGCGCCGAGCGCGGCCGAATCGAAGATCTCCGACACGATCGTCGTCGCGGCGGCACTCCGCGCGTCGAGCACTCGGGTCCGCGCGATGGCGACCTCGATCATCGCGAAGGCGTCGGCGAGGATCGCTTCGCGCCGCGTCGCGGCCGGCAGGGTCTTCAGGATGGGTGACGTGGGCCGGCGCCGCGCGGCGTCGCGCTCCAGCACGAGCGTCGGGGTCAGGGCGGTGTCGGCGCGGACGGCGTCGGCGCCGGCTGCCGGCAGGTCGATCACCACCAGCGCGGGGCGGGCGCCGCCTTCAGGCCAGGCCGAGACCGTGCGGCACGGCATCACCAGGTCGATCCCGCGCGCCAGGGTGCGCCGCAGGTCCGGACGGTCGGTGATCAGGAGGACGAACGCGTCCTCCATGGCCGGGAACGGAGCGCCCTGTGCCAATGCCGGCCTTCCTCGGTTGTCCTCGTCAACGTCGTGTTGACGATAAACCGAACTTCATGAGTGAACCGTTTCCGGCCTCCTTCGGCGACGCCATCATGATGCCTGATTCGGCATCGGGCCTCGCCCCTCGACTCGCGGGCAGAGTGCGCAGACGCGCGGCGGATGACAACTCGGACGCGTGCTCAGGCGGCGGTGGCGCCGTGGACGTCGGCTGCGACAGAGCGGGCACCGCGCGCCTCGGCGCCGTCCGTGAGGAAGTCGGCAAGCTTGACGACGAGCAGCACCTGGACGCTGGCGAGGGCGGCGAAGACGGCGACGAACGAGGAGAACATGACGGGATCCCGATGCGTGTTGCGACGCAATAGATCTCATGGTGCGCTGCATTCTGGTATGCCAAACGCCACATGCCAATCATGCGAGGCGCGCATGCGTTCGCGCGCGGTGGACGGAGTCCACCACGCGCGCAGGAAGATCGGAAAACCGGGATCGGCTCAGTCGAGGTAGGCGCCGTAGGCGTCGACGTGGTCGGCGAGGCCGATGCCGTGGTCGCGCACGAGCCGCTCGGCGGCTTCCACGTCGCGCGCCTCGAGCGCCTTGATGATCGCGACATGCTCGCGGATCGACTTCTCGGCCCGGTCGCCCTGGCGGAGCGCGGTGTTGCGGATGCCGCGCACGTGCATCAGCAGGTTGCTCGACAGCTCGGAGATCACCGCGCATTGCCCGAGCGAGATGATCTTCTGGTGGAAGCGGATGTTGGCGTCCGAGTACTCGTCGATGTGCTCGGCCGGCCGCCCGTCGTAGAACTCGGGGAAGGCCTCGCGCAGCGAGCGCAGCTCGGCGTCCGAGGCCCGGGTGCAGGCGAGCCGGGCGGCCATGCTTTCGAGTGCCGCCCAGGAATGGATCATCCCGACGATCTCCTTCTTCGTCTTCTTGATGACGAAGACGCCGCGCCGGGCCTCGGACCGGACGAACCCTTCCTGCTCCAGTACGGTCAGCGCCTCGCGCACCGGCGTGCGGCTGACGCCGAGATCCTGCGACAGCTTGCGCTCGTCGAGGCGAACCTCGTCCGGGCGCCCGTAGATGTCCATGTTGGTGATGAACGTCTTCAACGCCTCGTAGGCGAGGGTGCGCAGGCTCGAACTGACCACGATCGGCTTGATGCTGAGCGACTCGGAGTTCGACATGCCGTATCCGTCGGTCCGCGTTCTTGGATTGGAATTCGACGCGCGACCGATCGCCGACGTAACGCAAACCTTGGCGTCAGCCTAGATGGCACACGCGGCGGTGCAGGGTCGGTCGGATCGGCCGTCGCTCGGCTCCGAAGCCTCGCGCTCGGGCCGAGCCGTCCCTTTGGAGACCACGTCTGCCGGCAGCTCCTAATCCAAACGAAATTTCTGTATTTTTATTCCGGTCGCGTTGACAGGTTCCGAGCGGATATCGCACGATATTTCTGGCATACCGTAGACCAGAGATCGCCCAGCCGGTGCGCTGACTTTTTCTTGCTGCGGTGCCAAAAGTTTTTCCGAGATGAACCGTGCAATCGAAGCTGCATCGGAAGCCGGAACGCGGCATCAGGACCATGCCGACATTGCGGTTCTCGCGTGGGCGAAGGTCTCCGCGCGACGACATCGAGGATTGAAGGGCGTCGGCGAATAACGGCGCAAAGGTCGGCGACCGTCCCATTCCGGGCGGTTCCCGATCCGACGACGCCGCGACCAACGCGGACGACACGCCACGTGCCGGACAACCGGCCTCAAGCAAGACCTCTGGGAGGATGACGATGCCAAACGACGACAGACAGGCGATCGGACGGGTGTCCGACGGATATCGATGGATGCAGCTCGCGCTCGGCGTGGTCTGCATGGTGATGATCGCGAACCTCCAGTACGGCTGGACGTTCTTCGTGCCCGACATCCAGAAGAAGTTCGGCTTCGACCGCGCGGCGATCCAGTGGGCCTTCACGCTGTTCGTGCTGTTCGAGACCTGGCTCGTCCCGGTCGAAGGCTGGTTCGTGGACAAGTACGGCCCGCGGGTGGTCGTGCTGTTCGGCGGCCTGCTCTGCGGCGTCGGCTGGGTGATCAATTCCTACGCCACCACGCTCAACATGTTCTATCTCGGCCAGGTCATCGCCGGCATCGGCGCGGGCGCGGTCTACGGCACCTGCGTCGGCAGCGCGCTCAAGTGGTTCCCGGACAAGCGCGGCCTCGCCGCCGGCATCACCGCGGCGGGCTTCGGCGCCGGCTCGGCCTTCACCGTCGCGCCGATCCAGTGGATGATCGCCGAGAACGGCTTCCAGGCCGCGTTCCTCTGGTTCGGCCTCGGCCAGGGCATCGTCGTCTGCCTGCTCGCCTTCTTCCTGATCTCGCCGAAGAAGGGCCAAGTGCCCGAGGCGGCGGTGAACGCCAACGTGATCCAGACCCGGCGCAACTACGCGCCCGGCGAGGTCGTCCGGCAGCCGATCTTCTGGCTGATGTACTTCATGTTCGTCATCGTCGGCGCCGGCGGCCTGATGATCACCGCCAACCTGAAGCCGATCGCCGCCGACATCGGCGTCGACAAGGTCCCGGTGACGATCATGGGCATCACCATGGTGGCGATCACCTTCGCCGCGACCATCGACCGCGTGCTCAACGGGCTGACGCGGCCGTTCTTCGGCTGGGTCTCGGACAAGATCGGCCGCGAGAACACGATGTTCATCGCCTTCGCGATGGAAGGCTTCGGCATCTACATGCTCTACCTCTGGGGTCACGATCCGCTGTGGTTCGTGCTGCTCTCGGGCTTCGTGTTCTTCGCCTGGGGTGAGATCTACTCGCTCTTCCCCTCGACCTGCACCGACACCTTCGGGTCGAAGTTCGCGGCGACCAACGCCGGCCTGCTCTACACCGCCAAGGGCACGGCGGCCCTGCTGGTGCCGGCGGCGAACTACCTGCAGCAGAGCTCCGGCAGCTGGGACGGCGTGTTCCTGCTGGCGGCCGGCGCCAACATCCTGGCCTCGATCCTCGCCATCGCGGTGCTGAAGCCCTGGCGCAAGCGCGTGGTCGCCAACGCGATGCTCGCCGCGCCCGAGACGACCGCCGCCCGAGGGGCCGTCGCCGCCTGAGGCCGCGACGCTCCACGAGAGCATTTTCCGTGATCCCTGGATCACGGAAAATGCTCTGACCTGCTGTGTGGTCGCATTGTCTCCACGCGAGCCGGCATCCACCTCGCTTGAAAATGCTCTAACGGCCGAACGCAAGAAGGCCCGGCACCGTCTTTACGGTGCCGGGCCTTCGCGCTTATCGGGGGCTGGACAACCGGAAGGGCCGCGAATGGATGCCGACGAGAGCAGGGCGCGGGCGGCTGTGGTGGCGGCCGCGCGCGACCTCGATGCGCAGGGCCTCAACCGCGGCACCTCGGGCAACGTCTCCCTGCGCTGGCGCGACGGCTTGCTGATCACGCCCTCGGGCGTCCCGAGCGCCCGCATCGGCGAGGCGGAGGTGGTCTTCCTGGCGATGGACGGCCGCTTCGACCACCCGCTGAGCCCGTCCTCGGAATGGCGCTTCCACCGCGACATCCTGCGCGAGAAGCCGGCCGTGAACGCGGTGGTGCACGCCCACCCCGATCACGGCACCGCCTTCGCGATGTGCCGGCAGACGATCCCCGCGGTGCACTACATGATCGCCGCCGTCGGCGGCCCGACGATCCGCTGCTCCGGCTACGCCACCTTCGGCACCGAAGAGCTCTCGCGGCTCGCGCTGGAGGCGCTGGAGGATCGCAACGGCTGCCTGCTCGCCAACCACGGCATGATCGCCACCGGGCCGGACCTGCCCAAGGCGCTCTGGCTCGCGGTGGAGATGGAGACCCTGTGCCGGCAATACGCGGTCGCGCTGCAGGTCGGCACGCCGGTGGTGCTCTCCGATGCCGAGATCGCGCGCAACGTCGAGAAGTTCAGGAGCTACGGGCCGCGGAGGCAGGCTTCCGACAGGTAGGCGCTGCCGGATTCATCGACGCGGCCGTCTCTTCATCACCTCTGGTTAGCGATGGCGATCACGGTCCACCCGGCAAAGTGCGACACGGCTTTGGCCGGGTTACGGCGTGGGCTTCCTCGCGTCGGCCCTCGTGTTTGCTGACATCACAGGTCATACGATGTCCGGTCGATTGGTTCTGCGGACACGGCGCCCGTTCTCCCGGACGGGTGAAGCGTCCGCGGAACCCGATCCGGGACCCAGCAGAAGACGCCGCGAAGCGTCGATCTCGTTGCGCCGTTCGTATCGAGCCGCTGACGCGGCCCTTGTCGATGCTGGGTCCCGGATCGCCGTCCGCTGACGCTCCAGGCGTCCGGGAAAACGGTGCGCAAGCGACGTGTTCAAACGAAAACCGTATCCGTTCGAGGATCGTCGCGCCGACGACGACGAGGTCCCGCGTCGCACCGTTGGATTGCTCGACGTGCGCATGGTCGTCGTCGGGTGGACGCCGCGTGGCACGGACCGTCACGTTTTCACGATGAGGAAAGCCAATGCACGAGAGCAAGCCCTCTACGGCCCGCTTCTCCGCTGATGCGTTCGGCGAAACGGACCTCGCGAAGACGGATGCCCACGTCATCCAGGCGGACGAATACGAAGACGCGCCGGAATTGACGGACGCGATGATGGCCCGCGCCGACGTCCATCTCGGCGGCGTGCTCGTGAGCCGGGGTGCAGCCGGTCGGACCGGACGCGCGGGAAGCGGAGGCCTTCCGCCTGCCGCCCGCCATCCTAGTGGTCGAAATCTGACGGCTGGAACCCATGCTTTGGGTCCGCTCCCGACCCAACTTCGTCATAGAAGTATTTTGGATCTACACCCGAAAGCAGACGCTCGCTGCTTTGACTTGATGCAAGGTGCTTCGGAACCGTTGTCGCGAGGGGGTATCGCGGTACTATCACGGCGTGCCTGAGTTGCGCTGATGGCGACGATCCTGGGTAATCTGGCAGAGTTCGAGCGCAAGCTGATCCGGGCGCGGACAGGAGAGGTGCTGACGGGATTGTGGTAACGAGGGCACCGATATCAGTGGCGAGATCCAATCCGTGAGGCGTCCAGCTTCAGTTCATGCGCTTGCGGCGCTTTAGGATCTCCTCGTGGGCGAGCCGGCGCCCCAGCTCCATCAGCAAGGCGTCTGCGAACACCTTCAGCTGTGGGTCCTGCAGATCGACGATCGCCTGCTGCGCAGCGATGGCGTGGTCAGCGGCACAATCCAGCGGCGTCCCGTCTGCTTGGCTATCAGCGTCTTCGACTGTGCCCTCACTCATCCGCATCTGTGTGATGTCGATGATGATGCCCGCACCGGTTTGCGGCCAGCCATGATAATCCCCGGTGAAGCGGCCACGCGCCAACACCCACCGCGTTCGGCCATCGACGGAGATCACCCGGTATTCGGTCAGATAGGCGCTGCTCTCGCGAGCGCTGTCCCGGATCTCCGCGAGCACTCGCTCTCTGTCGTCAGTGTGGATGCCATTGATGTAGCGCGAGAGCGGTAAGCCCTCCTCGGCTTCTTCCGGATCGACGTTGAAGAGCAGCGCCACCACGGCATCGACGCGAGTGCGATCAGTGGCGGCGTCCCACTCCCACCGCCCAACCACATCCAGGGCGTCCAACGCCGTCTGAAAGGCTTGGGAACAAGTCTGACCACGGAGAGCTCTGTTCCTGGGCACGAAGAAATACCCCCCCTCAAGCCCAAAGGCCGGTCCTTGTATCGCCTCTCGCGACGCTGCCTCAAGCAATTAAATAAATGTTAGAATACAACCGTTGCGTGTTTGCAAGGCCTAATTTATAGGCAAATATATTACGGATACGGCAAAAGGCGCAGTGCGCACCCGCGGAGCAGAAGCCATGGGATCGAAAACGCCGCCTCCCGGCCAAGCGCTGCAAGCTGACCTAAAAGAGGACGGTGGCGGTGGGCATCCTCCGTCTGCAGACCATGCGATCACTCCAACGCCGTTACAGCGCATCGCCAACGCGCTACAGATACCGCCGGATGCTTTGTACCAGATGTCCGACGCGATCAAAGCGGCATGCAGGCCGGGGGGGCAGGCAGAGGATTATAGTGGCCGGGAGGGTGAGTGCAGTGCACTGATCCACGCCTTCCTGCGTATTGCTGATCCTGAAGAACGTCGCCGGATCTTGGCTCTCGTACAGGCGTTGGCCGAGCGGGCTTGAGGCCGTGTTGTCCCGCGGTGACGAGCGAGCGCGCTGAGATCTCGTTCGCGCCAGCGTAGGCATTCTCGCGCCGTTAACACTCACTCGCTACACTTATCTTCAGCGGCAGGGCTTCTTGCGAGGCCTGCCTAACCTTTAGCCCGCCCGGCATCAGCCGCGGCGGGCTCTTTCCTTCACCCTATCCGTTATCGCCGAGACTGGGCGCGGCGATCAGCTCTCGTACTGCCGGGGTGATGAACTGACCCAGCTCGTCCAGTCGCGCACATTCCCATCGTGCCTGGCGCTCCACCGCGTACCTAATACCAATCGGTGTTGATCATCACCGATGAGCCCAGTCGCGCAGTCCGAGAGACATGATTTTCCATGGCTGCTCGGTCAGCCCGTTCCAGGCATTGCAGCAGCGATCGACGATGTCGTCGTAGGATG
>NZ_VRUT01000141.1:0-12615 GCF_008039465.1 Methylobacterium sp. WL120
AAGCCGACCGCCGCCCCGCCGCCGCCCGAGCGGCCCGAGCACCGCCGCGGCGGCCTGCTCGCCACCATCAGCGGGCTCCTGACCTTCGCCGTCGCGGTCGCGATCGCCGCGATGCTGGGGCTGACCCTGTTCCAGCGGCAGGTGCAGGAGCCCGGCCCGCTGCCCGCCGACAAGGTCGTCGTGATCCCGTCGCGGAGCGGCACCGGGGAGATCGCGGAGATCCTCAAGCGCGAGGGCGTGATCGACCATGTCGGGCTGTTCGAGTTCGCCGCCCGCTTCGGCGGGCGCCCTCCGCTGAAGGCCGGCGAGTACACTTTCAAGGCCCATGCCAGCATCGGCGAAGCGATCGACACCGTGACGACGGGCCGGCAGGTCCAGCACGCGATCACCTTCCCCGAGGGGCTGACCTCCGAGCAGATCGTCGTACGCCTCAACGAGAACGACGTGCTCACCGGCGAGGTCGGCGAGATCCCGCCCGAGGGCTCGCTCCTGCCCGACACCTACAAGTTCGAGCGCGGCGCCACTCGCCAGCAGATCGTCAACCTGATGCGCGAGAAGCAGCGCCGGGTCCTCAACGACATCTGGCTGCGCCGCAGCGCCGACGTGCCGGTGCGGACGCCCGCCGAAATGGTGACGCTCGCCTCCATCGTCGAGAAGGAGACCGGCCGCGCCGACGAGCGCCCGCGGGTCGCCGGCGTGTTCGTCAACCGCCTGAACAAACGGATGAAGCTGCAATCGGACCCGACCATCGTCTACGGGCTGGTCGGCGGGCGCGGCACCCTCGGGCGCGGCATCCAGCGCTCCGAGATCGAGCGCGCGACGCCCTACAACACCTACGTGATCGAGGGCCTGCCGCCCGGCCCGATCGCCAACCCCGGCCGCGCCGCGCTCGAGGCGGTGGCCAACCCCTCGCGCACCAAGGATCTGTTCTTCGTGGCCGACGGCACCGGCGGCCACGCCTTCGCCGAGAGCCTGGACGGCCACCAGAAGAACGTCGCGCGCTGGCGCCAGGTCGAGAAGAGCCGCCAGACCACGGCACCGGACGCCGTCGACAAGGCAGAGCCGCCCGCCGACGCGGTGCCACCCCGCGCCTCGGCCTTCGCCCCACCGACGAACGCCTACGCGCTCGACGGCGCGACCATGGCGCCCGGCGCCACGCGGCCGAAGGCCTTCGACGCCTCGGAGGGCACGAAGCTCGACCCGCTGAAGAACAAGACCTACGACCTCGGCTCGCCCAAGACCGTGCCGGCGCTGAAGCAGCCTTGATCGTACCCGGCGCCGCGGCGCCGTCCGCACGCACCATCCAGGACGAGCCGATGCACTTGAACCACGTCAACCTCGGCGTCACCGAGGTCCCGGCCACCGTCTTGATGTTCGAGACCTATTTCGGGCTTCGCCGCACCGGGATGCCGGTCAACGACAAGATGGCCTTCCTCACCGACGACGGCGGCGGCATCCTCAGCCTGTTCCGCGTGAAGGATGCGACCTACCCCAAGATCTTCCACATCGGCTTCATCCAGGAGCGCGTGGAGCAGGTCCACGCGATCCATGCCCAGCTCACCGATGGCGGCTTCGCACCGGAGGCGCCGCGCGAGGAGCACGGGCGCGTGACCTTCTACTTCCAGGCGCCGGGCGGGGTCACGGTGGAAGTGAACGCGTTCCTGTAGGCTCCTCGGCACAGCAAAACTTACCCCGTCGCAACGCAGGGCATCGCACGACCATGATCGCGAGCATGACCGGGTTCGCCCGGGCCGCCGGCACCACCGGGCCGGTGCAGTGGGCCTGGGAGGTCCGCAGCGTCAACGGGCGCGGGCTCGACGTCCGGCTGCGGGTGCCGAACGGTAACGACGCGGTTGGCGAGGTCGCGCGCACCGCCCTGCAGAAGACGCTGTCCCGCGGCCAGTGCCAGCTGTCGCTGAACCTCACGCGGCCCGAGAGCAAGGCCCGGGTGCGGATCGACGAGGCGCTGCTGGCCCGGCTCGCCGAGGCCGTCGCCCGCGTGCCGGTGCCGGAGGGGATCGCGCCCGCGACGATGGACGGGCTGCTGTCGATCCGCGGTGTGATCGAGTCCGAGGACGAGGCCGCCACCGATCCCGATGCGCTGGCCCGCGACCTCGCGGAGGGCGTCGTCCGGCTGGTCGCCGACCTCGTCGATGCGCGCCGCGCCGAGGGCCGACAGCTCGAGGAGATCGTGGCGGCGCAGGTCGCGCGGATGGGTGCGCTGACGCAGGACGCCGAGAGCTGCCCGGCGCGCAGGCCCGAGGCGATCCGCGCGCGGCTCGCGGCCTCCGTCGCGGGCCTGCTGGAGCCCGGCGGCCTCGATCCCGAGCGCCTGCACCAGGAGGCGGTGATGATGGCGGCCAAGGCCGACGTCCGCGAAGAACTCGACCGCCTCAGCGCCCACCTCGCCTCGGTGTCCGAGCTGCTGGCGGCGGGCGGCGCGATCGGGCGGCGCCTCGACTTCCTGGCCCAGGAGCTCGGGCGTGAGGCCAACACGCTCTGCGCCAAGGCCAACGACGTGGCACTCTCGCGAATCGGACTCGACTTGAAGGCCGTGGTGGAGCAATTCCGCGAGCAGGTTCAGAACGTCGAGTGACGGGGCGGGGCGATGGGCGCACGGAACACGGCCGGGGCATGCGGATGACGGAGGCCCCCTTGCAGTCGGTCTCGGATTCCATCGCCCGCCGCGGGCTGATCCTGATCCTGTCCTCGCCCTCCGGCGCCGGCAAGACCACGCTCACGCGCGCCATCGCCGACGACGGCGGCTGGGGCCTCGACCTGTCGATCTCGGTGACGACCCGGGCCCGGCGCCCCTCCGAGATCGCCGGGCGCCACTACCACTTCATCGAGCGCGAGGCCTTCGAGGACCTGCGCGCCCGCGACGACCTGCTCGAATGGGCCGAGGTCCACGGCAACTTCTACGGGACGCCGCGGCGCCCAGTGGAGAAGGTGCTCAGCGCCGGCCGGGACATGATCTTCGACATCGACTACCAGGGCACCCGCCAGGTGCGCGGCAAGCTCGCCGACGACGTGGTGACGGTGTTCATCCTGCCGCCGAGCCTGGAGGAGCTGCGCCACCGCCTGGAACGCCGCGCCGAGGACAGCCCGGAGACGATCGAGAAGCGCCTCGCCAACGCCCGCGTCGAGATCCAGCGCTGGAGCGAGTACGACTACGTCATCGTCAACGACGACTTGCAGAACGCCTTCGACGCCTTGCGCGGCATCCTGGCCGCCGAGCGCCTGAAGCGGACGCGCCGGACCGGCCTCGAAACCTTCGTCGACGGGCTGCTCGGAAAGGACCGCGAGGGCTGAGGCGGGCCGCCCCTCATCCCACCCGATGCGAGGCGGACGGGTCCGGCGCGCAGAGCCAGACCTTGAGCGCGTCGAACGTCGCGGTGCCGGAGGCGAGCGCCGCCTCCGCCTCCGCGTCGCTCGACAGGCGGTCGAGCCGCGCTCGGAACGCGTTCCACATCAGGCCCGTCTGCCGTCCATGTGCGCGGTAATAGACGAGGCCCGCATCCGCGAACCCGTAGAGCGCGCCGATGTGCCGGCCGATGACCTGGCCGCCGAGCGTCGAGCCTTCGAGCACGTAGAGCGCGCCCATCGCCGCCGCGGCGTCCGCGAACGTGACGCCCGAGGGCTGGGGCAGGGCGGCGATGTCGGGTTCAAGCATGCCGAGATGGGCGAGGTCCGCCTCCAGCGCAGCCAGCCGCCGCCGCGGACCCCAGAACGCCGCGTCGGCGAGGGCGTCGCCGATCGCCGGCTCGTAGGCCGCATGGAAGCCGTGGAAGCGGGCAAGGAGGTCGCGATACCCGTCCCGGGTGGCGACGCGCGCGCGCCAGTCGAGCGCGTCTTCGAGGCCCTGGTGCGCCGAGGCGGTCGCGGCGCGCAGCCGCTGGTGCAGGCTCACGCGGTGATCGTGAAGCAGGCGCCGGGCGCGTTGTCGACGTCGAGGCGGGCGTTGATCTGGTCGAGCATCGCCCGGATCAGCTTCATCCCGAGGCCGACCCCGGTGCCGTTGGCGCGGGGCTTGGTCTCCGACCAGCCCTCGGGCAGGCCCTCGCCGTCGTCGCAGACGCGCAGCCGCACGGTGCCTGCGCCGTGACCCGAGACGGTGACCGCGACGCGGCCGACGCCCTCCGGCTTGGCGGCGTACTTGAAGGCGTTGGTCACGAGCTCGGTCGCGATCAGCGAGAGCGCCACCGCCTTGCGGTAGGGCACCATCAGGCCGGGCTCGGCGGTGAGGTCGACGGCGTGTCCGCCGCCGGCCATGCCGGCGAGGTCGGCGCACAGAGCCTCGATGGTCTGGCCGAGGTCGACCTCCTCGACGTTCTCCGCCTGGTAGAGGCTGTCGTGGACGCGGGCGACGCTCATCACCCGGGCGGAGGTGTCGGCGAAGGCCTGCCGGGCGGCCGGATCGGTGACCTGGCGCCGCTGCATCTGCAGGAAGGCCGAGACGATCTGGAGCGAGTTCTTCACCCGGTGGTCGATCTCGCGGGTCAGCAGATCCTTCTGGGCGAGCAGGCGCTCCTTCTCGGCGAGGAGGCCGGTGAGCTCGTCGATCTTTCGGCGCTGGCGCAACACGACGCCCTCGACCGCGTGGGCCAGCGAGCCGGCCAGCGAGACCTGCCAGTCGGCCCAGGGGGTGGCGAAGCCCGTGCGCTCCTCGACCCAGCGCTCGAACGAGCGCCGCGGCAGCACCGCGACGGGGCCGCTGCCGGCGAGCACAGGCTTCCGGGGATCGCCGCTCCACGTCACCGTGCTCGACACCTCCGGCCGGAACCACAACAGCAGGTGCTCGCGCGACTCGTCGACGAAGGCGGCGAGCAGCCCGCTGGCGATCTCGCGGTGCGCGGCGGCGGCGGGACACTGCGTGGGAAAGTTGGCATCGGCATAGGTCGTCTCGGCCGGCGCCAGCGTCTGCTTCAGCCAGTCTCCGATGGCCCGGACGGCCTCTTCGGGGGGCGTCGCGCCGATCAGCGTCGCGCGGGTGCCCGAGACGATGGCCGCGCCCGTCGAGCCGAACAGGTGGAGGAGGGTGGTCGAGCCGGCGGTAAGCGCGGCGACGAAGTCGTCCGAGCGGGTCAGGCCGCGGACCAGGCGTCCCTCGGTGTCGAGATGCGCCTGCCGCTCGGTCCAGAGCCGGCGTGCCTCGATCTCCTGCACCCGCATGGCGAAGGCGTCGGTCAGCACCGTCGCGGCGGCACGGGTCTCGGGGGCGACATAGTGCGGATGGCGGTGATGGCCGATCATCAAACCCCAAAGCCTTCCCTCGACCATGATCGAGATCGACATCGAGCCGTTGACGCCGAGGTTGCGCTGGTACTCCAGGTGGATCGGCGAGAGCGTGCGATGCTGCGCGAAGGTGAGGTCGATCGGCCCGTTGCCGGCCGCAGGTGCCGCGACCAGCGGCACCGGCACCGAATCGCGGTCGATCACGAAGCGGCTCTTGGCCTTGGTGTAGAGCGCGCGCGCCTGGGCCGGGATGTCGGAGGCTGGAAACCGCAGGCCAAGCAGGGCGCGCGACCAGTCCGGCACCTTGTCCTCGGCGATGGCTTCGCCGTTCCAGTCGCCATCGAAGCGGTAGACCAGCACGCATTCGAAGCCGGTGAGCGCGCGGACTTCGAGGGCGGCGATGCGGGCGGCGCCGTTCAGAGTCTCGGCGGCGCGGAGCCGAGTGACGGCGAGTTCCGAATCGGTCTGGGTCGCGACCCGGAAATCCTCCGGATGCTCGGGTTCGAGTTCGAGCTCGACGATGACCCGGCCGGAATGGGCGTGGACGATGGCGTAGTAGCTGGCGCGGTCGTCGCCGGCGAGCTTGAGCGTGCGGCGGATCGAGCGCCCGTCGTCGAGGGTGGCGCTGGCGAGCCGCTGGCGGATCGTCTCGACGAAGGCGCTCGGCAGCACATCGGAGAGCGGCAGGCCGGCGATCCGCTCGGGCGCACGGCTCAGTACGTCGCGGACGTTGGTGCTGTGGGCCAGGATCTCCAGCGTGCCGGCGTCGGCCGCCAGCATCACAGCGTTCGGCTGGATCGAGCCGGGAATGTGGATCGGCTCGCGCTCGCACAGCTGCGGATCGACCGGCTCGGCTCGGACCCGGCGGCCGATGGCGGCCATCACCGCCTCGCGAGGCTGGCCGGCGCCGAGGGTTTCGACCGGGCTGATCGTCAGCCAGGTGACGGCGTCCCCGCGCCGCATCCGCACCCGGGCGCGAAGCGGCTGCGGCATGCGCCCGAACACGAAGTCGAAGCTCTCGTCGAGCTGCCCGCGGCGCGTGCCCGAGAGGAAACGACCGAAGAAGCTCGGCACGTTGGTGCTGGGCACCACCTCGCGGAAGTAGTTGCGGCCGACCACGGCGTCGCTCGACAGCCCGGTCAGCGCGCTCGCGCCCTCGCTGAACGACACGATCGTCCCGGCGGCGTCGAGCCCGATCACCCCGATGTCGAGGCCGTCGCGCTGTTCGGCCGTCAGGGCGTCCATGTCGATCGCATCGCCGTCGGCAACGATCGTCGTCATCAGGAATGGGACCGGCTCATCTGCGGCCCGGTATGACCCGTGGGACGGGCGGGCGCAATGGCGTCCGCACTACGCCGCGCGACGCGTTCGAGCACGACGACGCCGCGCGATGCGATCAGCGCTCAAGTCTTTGTATGAGATCAGACAATGCGCTCGCAAGCCCCTCTTCGACCGTGGGATGGTAGATCGGCCGCGCCCGCATCGCCTGGGCGGTCAGGCCATCGCCGATCGCGTGGACGAGGAGGTGCGCGAGGTGCTCGCAGGACGGCCCGAACATCTCGCCGCCAAGCAGGCGCCCGCTCCGATCCGCCCAGAGCCGGATGCCGCCGCGGTTGACGCCTTCGACCCGCGCCCGGCCCTGGTCGTCGAACCGCATCCCGCCGACGACGCAGTCCGCATCGGCATCGAACGCCGCCCCGACGCTCGCCGCCTGCGGATGGGTGAACACCATGGCGAGCGCCGGCCAGGGTTCCGGCGCTTCGAGGCTCGAGCCTGCGGCGAGCGCAGCGGCGTTCCGGCCGGCGATGCCGCCCTGGCGACTGGCCTCGTGCAGGACCGGCCGCACCGCGTTGGCGTCGCCCGCGATCAGGATCGGCGCGCCCGCACAGAGGAGGGTTCGTGCGTCGAAGTCCGGCATGCCTGATTCGTCGAGGCGAAGGCCGACCTCCGCGAGCCCGAGGCCTTGCAGGTTGGGCGGCCGGCCGGCGGCGGAAAGCACCCGCGCGAAGGTCTGCGTGCGCCGGGCGCCGTCCGCCTCCGTCCACGTCAGCTCTGCGCCGCCGGCGACGGGCTCGGCCGCGACGAGTTCCGAACCGAGATGCAGGGTCATCTCCTCAGCGAAGATCGCGGCGGCCCGCTGCTGGAGGCTCGGCTCGCTCAGGCCGGCGAGGCCGAACCCGGTGTCGAACACGCTGACGGCCACGCCGAGCCGCGCCATCGCCTGGGCGATCTCGATGCCGACCGGGCCGCCGCCGACCACCGCCAGGGATTCCGCAAGGTCGGGAAGCTCGAACACCGTGTCGGTGGTCAGGACCGCGTCGCCGAGGCCCCGGAGCGGTTTCGGCACGCGCGGGCTCGACCCCGTCGCGATCACCGCGGAACGGAAGGCGACCCGGTGGCCTTCGCCGACCGCGAGCGTCCGGGCATCGAGGAAGCGAGCCTCGCCGGCCAGCCGCTTTGCCTTCGGGATGGCGTCGACCCCATCGAGCACCGCGGCGACGAAGCGGTCGCGCTCGGCCCGCACCCGCGCCATCACCGCGAGACCATCGATCGACACACCCGCAACCGCGACGCCGAACAGGCTCGCGTGCCGGGCGTCGTGGGCCGCCGCGGCCGCGGCGACGAGCAGCTTCGAGGGCATGCAGCCGACCCGCGCGCAAGTAGTGCCGCCCGGCCCGCGCTCGATCAGGACGGCGTGGGCGCCCGCCGCCTCGGCGGCTCGGAACGCGGCGAGCCCCGCGGTGCCGGCTCCGATCACCGCGACGTCACAGCTCTGGTGGGTCATGATCGTCCAACGGGCGGGATCGCGGGTCCAGGCGACGGGTCGAAATCCCCTCGGACCTCCCCTCGTCGGCGCGGGCGGCCAACGCCTCAAACCCTGCGTGGGTTCGAGGCCCGGCCCGCGACCCGTTGCCCGCCGCTCAGTTCGGCTTCGGCATCACCGGGGCCTGCATGGTGCTGGCCTGTTTCTCGGGATTCTTCAGCTGGCTGTAGACGAGGTTGCTGAAGCTGCCGATGGTGGTGTGCCAAGGCAGCTTCACGTCGTCGGTATCAGGCTTCGCAGCCTTGCAGAACGCGGTCGTCAGGCCGTTGACGATGTCGTCGTCCCGCCCGGCGGGGAGCGCGGACTTGATCTTCGGCAGGAGCGCGTCAATCCGCGGGATGAAGTCCTCCTGCTTGAGGCCCTTCAACTGACCGATGGCGTCGGCGTCGGTCACGGCCTTGGCCACGTCCGGCTGTTCGATCTCGGCGCAGGGCGCGTTGCCGGCGAGCATGGTGCTCGTCGCCTTGCGAGCGTCGGCCGCCACGCCGGACTTCAGGACGGGCGCGCTGTTGCCCCAGGAGTTGCGGATGTAATCGGTCACGTCGGCGACCTGCTGGTCGGTCATGCCCTGGCCGATCGCCGTCATCGGCGCGTAGCCGCTCTGGGCGCCGAGCCCGCCGTAGATCACGCGCAGCACCGTCTCCGGGCCGGCCGACTGGACCGAGGTGTTGCCGGCGAGCGCCGGAATCGCGCCCTCGACACCCTTGCCGTCGGGCTGGTGGCAAGACGAGCAGTAGCTCAAGTAGACGCCGGCACCGGGTGCGCCCTTGGTGTCGAAGGCCTGGAGGTCCTTGGACTTGTACGTCTGCTTGGCCTGGTAGGTCCGCAGGTACGCGACCATCGCCTTCAGGTCGGCGTCGGTCATCTTCGAAAGCGATTCCTCGATGGTCTGGCGCATCGGGCCGGCCGCGACGCCGGGCTGGTTGCCGGGCGCCGTGCCGGTCTTGAGGTAGGTCACCACCTGCTCCTCGCTCCAGGAGCCGATCCCCTGGTGGTCGTCGGGGGTGATGTTCGGTGCGTACCAGCCATCGATGACGCCGCCGCCGAGCTTGCCGGCCAGGCTGCTGTTGCCGACGATCTTATTTTCGTTGTGACACATGCCGCAGTGGCCGAGCCCCTCGACGAGATAGCCGCCGCGGTTGACCTCGGCGGTGGCCTTCGGATCGGGCTTCCACTCGCCCGGCGTGAAGAAGGCGGTCCGCCAGGTGATCAGCGCGGTGCGGATGTTGAAGGGGAACGGGATTTCGTTGTCCTTGCGCGGCTCCTTCACCGGCTCGAGCGAGCGCAGGTACGCCCAGATCGCTTTCACGTCGTCGGTCGTGACCTTGGTGTACCAAGCAAAGGGGAAGGCCGGGTAGAGGTAGTGCCCCTCGTTGTCGATGCCCTCGTGCATCGCCTTCACGAAGTCCGCCTCCGTCCACTTGCCGAGGCCGGTCTCGTCGTCCGGCGTCAGGTTGGGGGTGCGGATCTTCCCGATCGGCGTGTTGAGAATGTAGTTGCCGGCCAATCGCTTGCCGCTCGGCCCCGTGTGACAGGCGACGCAATCGCCGGCGGTGACGAGGTACTCGCCGCGCTTGACCAGGTCCTGGTCCGCACCCTGGGAGAAGGCGTCGATCGGTACGGCGGAACCGAGCAGGAAACCGGAGGTTGCGGCCACAGCGAGGATGCGACGCATGATGCCCAATCTCCGATAGCCGCAATTGAGAAGCATAATAATTCAGCTTGGCGGTCGCGCGTTGAACGCACCCGCCGAGACGGAAGTTCCTGTCGCGCTGGCCTGTGCGGTGCGACCAAGCGTCAGGTGCTCGCGGCTGCGCAGGCGCGGCACGAGGTCCCCGAGATGTGCGACCAGCGATGCGAGCATCCAGCCCGCGACGACCGGCCACGGGGCCTGGACCAGGGCCGCCCGCACGGCGAGCATCAGCGCCACACCCGAACCGAGGTTGCACAGAAGCGCAAGCGGAGCCGGCCCACGGCTGGTCCGATGCCGCAGCGCGAGCAGAACGATCGCTTCGATCGCCACGAGGACGAGGATCGCATCGACGATCCGTCCGCTCGCGAACCACGCCGCCATCATGCGGCTCCGAACGGGCCGTTGAGCCGGACGATCGCGCGGTTGAGGACGCCGGCCACCGCCACCCAGGCGAAATAGGGCGCGAGCAGCAGGGCCGCGAGCCCCGAGACCGGCAGCGTCACGGCGATCAGGGCGACCACGGAAAGCCAGAGCAGGACCAGCTCGAAGAACGCCCAGTCCGGCCGCTCCGCACGGAAGAACAGGGCGCTCCACGCGATGTTGAGGACGCTGTTGACGGCGTAGGCCGCGAGCAACGCGACGCGCTGCGGCTCGTCGGCCTCGTTCCAGGCGATGACGGCGGAGACGACGCACAGGGTGAAGATCGTCGCCCAGACCGGCCCGAAGGCCCAGTCCGGCGGCTTCCAGGCCGGGTTGCGCAGGGCGCGGTACCAGGGGCCGGTGGTGGTCAGCACGCCGCCGGCCAGCGCCACCACGAGCGCGGACAGGGTGGCGACCGTGGCCGGCATCCAGACCTCGCTCAAGGCGAGACCCAGCGGAACAGGTGCGCCATGTCCTTGAAGAAGATCTTCACGTGGGCCATCGGCTTCTTTCGCACCAGCTCCTTGTTCATGTAGCTTTCCCAGGTGAGCTGCTGCACGTCCTTGTCGCGGCAGATCGAGACGAAGCGCTCCCTCAGGGCGTCGTTGCGGTACCAGACGGCCTGCATGATCCGCAGGATCAGGAACACGCGCCCGTGCAGCTTCATGAAGCGGCGGCGCGCCTGGGTGAGGGCGCGGACGTCGCCCGTGGTGAGGAAAGCCTCGGCCGCCTCGGCCGCGAGACGTCCGCCGAGCATCGCGTAGTAGATGCCCTCGCCCGACGCCGGCGCGACGATGCCGGCGGCGTCCCCGGTCAGCAGCACGTCGCGCCCGTTATCCCACTTCTTGAGCGGCTTCAGCGGCAGCGGCGCGCCCTCGCGCCGGACCGTCTCGCCGGCCGCGAGCCCGGTCGACTCGCGCAGGTTCCGGATCGCGGTGCGGAGCGAGAAGCCCTTCTTGGCCGAGCCGGTCCCGATGCTGATCGTGTCGCCGTGCGGGAAGATCCAGGCGTAGAAGTCGGGCGAGTGCTTGCCCTGGTAGAACACGTCGCAGCGCGTGGCCGCGAAGCTCCCGCTGCCGTCCGCGGGCGGGCGGACGATCTCGTGATAGGCGAAGACCTGTTTCATCCCGGCATGGCCCGGGATCTCGGCCCGTCCCACCGGCGAGGAGGCGCCGTCGGCGCCGATCACCAGCTTGGTCCGGACCGCGTGCGCCACGTCGCCGACGCGGTAGTGGACCGTGGTCCCGTCGGCGTCGCGATCGATGCGCTCGTAGGTGCTGGCACGGTAGTCGGCGCCGGCGAGCGAGGCCCGGTCGCGCAGCCACGGATCGAAATGCTCGCGATCGACCATCCCGACGAAGCCGTCGCCGACCGGCATGTCGACGGCCGTGTCGGAGGGCGCGATCATCCGCGCGAGCTTGATGCGGGCGACGATCTGCGCATCGGGGATGGCGAAGTCGCGAATCGCGCGCGGCGGGATCGCGCCGCCGCAGGGCTTGATCCGCCCGGGCTTGTCGAGGAGCAGCACGCTGCGCCCCATCCGAGCGAGGTCCGTGGCGGTGGTGGCGCCCGCAGGGCCACCGCCGACCACGACGCAATCGAAGAATTCGGCGGCCTCGGACATGCTGTGCTCCCTGGCGCGTTTTTCTGATGGATCCGGCGCGACGGCGCCCGAAGAGGTCAGGTCCGACATCGGCTTAGAAACGGGGTTCCAGCTGAAGCTTCAGCGTTCGCTCGCGCTGCCCACGCGGCACGCGGGTCGCGCCCGCATGCTCGATCCGCAAAGCGATCACGGTGGCGAGCACGAACAGCAGCGCCTCGGCGAGGAAGACCGCGGCGTAGGCCTGCACCGCCTCGGGCGTGACGAGGCGGGCGAGGTCCACCGCGACCGTGCCGAGGAAGCCGCCCGCGCCGAAGGCCACGCCCTGCGCCGCGCCCCAGACGCCCATGCGGGTGCCGCGCTCGGCCTCACCGCCGGCGCCCGCGAGCGCCATCATCGATCCGATCGCGGCGACCGCGAAGACGCCGTTGAACAGGCCGAGGCCGAACACCGCAGCGCGCAACGGGAAGTCCGGCCCCACGAGGCCGCCGGCGGCGATCCCGGCGAGCATCGCGCCGGAGCCGGCGCAGCCCAAAGCCGTCCAGAGCTTGAGCGAGCCGAGCCAGGGGCCGCCGACGCCCATAATCAGCCCGGCGACCATCAGCATGCCGGCGAGCACACCGCCGTGCTGCAGACCGGCGAGCTTGGTGGTCGTGCCCGGCGTCATCGCGAAGACGAGGCCGGCGAAGGGTTCGAGGATCAGCTCCTGGGCGCTGTAGGCCAGCATCGCCACGAAGATGAACACAGTGAAGCGGCGCGAGGCCGGTTCGGCCCAGACCTTGGCGAGCACCGTCCGGAACGGCGCCTTGGCCGGGCCGGCGGGCTCCGCGCGCGCCGGCGCGG
>NZ_VRUT01000142.1:0-12439 GCF_008039465.1 Methylobacterium sp. WL120
TTGACCTGATCCCCCTTCAGACCGCCATACTCGGAACGCCAGCGATAATACGTGACTTCGGTCACCTCAATGGACCGGATTGCTTCGGCAACTTTGCGACCTTGTGAGACCAGAACATCCACTTGGCATAGCTTGGCGACGATCTCTTCAGCCGTATGCTTCTTCCGTCCCATGAAAACATCCTCCACATGGCTCGAAGCCATACCTCAGGGAGGACCACTTTTCAGGAGGCAGGCCACTTACCGAAATTGTAATTAATGAACTAACATGGAATGAAAATTCCTACCCTCACGTACAGACAAGACGACAAGATCTTCTGCCTGCGCTAATTGCCACCTGTTGTCGCCAAGCTTCGGAAGGTGTCCAGTCCGAAGTTTGGTTACAATCAAGCCTTTTGGCGGCGCGTCTATCCAAACGTGAATACAGCGAAGAGAAGCATTTGGAGCAGCTACGTCGGGCTATAAGCAATCTTCCCGCTGAGACGCGCGAAGCCGGGTTCTGGCAAGAGGCCACGTTGCTCGAAAACCTTCGACCTATGAGAGACGCGTGGAGCAGGGTTTTTGAGCTAACGCACGAGAGCGGGATCACACTCGATGACGCGAAGGATGCCGCCTGGGTGCGTCGGCGTCTCGCTGATCCTGCCGAGTTGCATGAGCACCGCGCGATGATGCTTTGGGCAGAGATGCTTTTGCTTCATCGGGAGGTCAAGGATCGAGACCTGCTCGAAGGCCTCAAGCTGTCAGTCAAAGACGCGCCGATCTTAGTCGCAATTATTGAAGAGCGGCTGAAGCCGCGCGAGGAAGACGATGAGCATCGCCGTTGGCGAAGAGAGAACGAAGAGAACAGGCGCCAACAGGCACAACGAGAAGCCGATGCGCATGCCAGCTGGGTAGCCTTTTGGCAGGAAATTGTGCGCGATCCAGATGCAGTATTTCATACCGATCGCGCTGACCACACCGCCTGGTATCTTTGGCGCGCAGTTGAACGTCTAGGCAAGGAAAGCCGCGCCGCAGGTTGGAACCGACGGCTAATCGAGCAGCAATTCGGTAAACCTGTCGCAGATCGGCTACGCGAAACGATGAAAGCCGCGTGGCGCAAGGACAAGCCGACGCTGAAGAGCGAACGGCCCGAAAGCGAGAAAAATTCTTTCCTTATCCGCTGGCAATTCGGCCTAGCCGCCATCACGGCGGAAGCCGAAGAGCCGAGTTGGGCCAAATGTCTGACGGAGAAAGAAGCTGAATTGGCCTGCCGTTATGCACCCATACAGCTTAATGGCTTTCCGCAATGGCTAGAGAGCCTTGCCATTCATTATCCGATCGCGATCGACCGGGTGCTCGGGCAGGAACTGAGCCTGTCGCTGCGCGATATTACCAGTGGCAACGACTATTCCATGGCACTTCAGGATGTTAGCTACGCACCCCCGATACTAGGGGCGCTTTTCGCACCGCGCATCCGCGCATGGCTTGATGATTTCGAGGCGGGGAATCGCGCAAGCGTTAATCCGAGTACTGAGCACAACCTCCGACAGGCGATCAATATATTGGTCAAAAATGGTACTGATGACGATCGTCGTTTTGTCGAAGCGGAATCAGTACGACGAATCGCCAATAGCGATACTTTCGACAGCGTGTGGCTTTGGGCGCTAATCAAGCTTAATCCCGCGGTCGGGGTTGAGGCTCTGGAGCGTCGGCTGAGAGCCTCTGAGGTTGTTCCGATTATGACCGGAATGCAGCTGTTCGCCAGCCTTCTCGACAGCGACCGTGGAGCCGGCATAGACCTCGGCGGCGCAGGTTTCACGCCACCTCTACTACTTCGTCTCCTGAGGCTAGCCTACCGGTATCGTGAAAGCACCGAATTACGGAATGAATGCGATCAAGCCGCGCGGGGGCGGAACTTCATCCTGAATGCATTGTACACCGCGGCGGGACCGGAAGGATGGAGTACTAAACTCGAGATGGCAGCTGATCCTCTATTTGCGCATCTTAAGGATCGCACACTTGCGGTGGCAGCGGAGAAGGCGGCCGAGGAGGCCGACGCTACCGCCTTTACCGAAGGTGAGTTTGTCATCTTGGACAACACGGGCGAAGCCGCGCCTGTGACCCGCGACTCGATGTTTGCACTGATGCGCGACCGGCTCGATGATTTGGACGATCTTCTTTTGCAGGATGTCTCGCCTCGCGAAGCCTGGGCCGGCATCCGCGATGAACGCGTGATGCGGCGGGAACTGGCTCGCACCCTGCGCGAGGCTGCAAAGAACGCTTATACTGTCGATCAGGAAGCAGTAACCGCCGATGAGAAGGAAACGGATATCCGACTACGTTCGACGGCATCAAGTCAACAAGGAACTATCGAATTGAAGCTGGCCGATGACCGCTCCGGCCGGGACCTCTTCGACACCCTCCGCGAACAACTGCTCAAAAAATATATGGCTGCCGACGACTGTCGCGCCGGGTGCCTACTAGTCACCATCGCCCGGGAACGAGAGTGGGACGATCCGGTGACGGGGAAGCGGGTCAACTTTGACGAGTTGATGCGCGTCTTAAACAAGGAGGCCGAGGCGATTTCTCGAGACCTGAGCGAAACGGCAAAGCTATTGGCAAAAGGCCTAGACCTACGACCACGACTTGGACGCGAATAGTTGCCATTGGTCGGGCAGGTTCGCATTCGGGCAAGCCCCCATGTCCGCTATTGGCGCGAAGCCGCCTGTTGCTACATTTGGCGTGGGTGTCCGCTAATCCCGTTTCGAATCCCGAAAGCAGAGCCTCGCACCCCCCCCCCGCGCGGACGGTGCGGCCACACGCCGAGCCGGCACGGACCGACCGATGCGGACGGGTTGATTTCGCAGGCCGCGCGCCTGATATCAGCGCGGACCCCGAAATCACCCGGCGAGCCCTTTTCGCGATGACGAGCAACGACATGCAGCACGACGACCCGCGCCAGAACACGGTCGAGGCCGGGGCCGGCGTGGCGCACGAGGCCCCGCACGACGCCCCCGAGGCGCAGGCCGCCCCGGCCGACGACAAGCTCGCGGCGCTGACCGCCGAGCGCGACGAGCTCAAGGACCGGACGCTCCGGACGCTGGCCGAGATGGAGAACCTGCGCCGCCGGACCGAGCGCGAGGTCGCCGACGGCCGCACCTACGCGGTGACGAACTTCGCCCGCGACGTGCTCAACGTCGCCGACAACATCCGCCGGGCGCTGGACAGCGTCCCGGCCGAGGCGCGGGCCTCGGCCGAAGGCGCGCTGAAGGGCCTGATCGACGGCATCGAGCTGACCGAGCGGGACCTCGCCAAGACCCTGGAGCGCCACGGCGTCAAGGTGGTCGAGCCCAAGGGTCAGCGCTTCGACCCGAACCGCCACCAGGCGATGTTCGAGGTGCCGGACCCCGAGGTGCCGGCCGGCACCGTCGTGCAGGTGATGCAGTCCGGCTACGTCATCGGCGACCGCACCCTGCGCCCGGCCCTCGTCGGCGTCGCCAAGGGCGGCCCGAAGGCCGGCGCGCCGGCCGACGCCGCGCAAGCCTGATCCACCGCACTATTCCCCGTCTCGAGCCAACGAAGCCGCCCCTTCCCTCCCCCCGACGGATTTCGGGCTTGCCCGCGATCCGCACCCTGTGCGCCCAAGTCGGGCAAGCCCGACTTGGGTGCGGGGGAGGGAGGCGCCGGTAATCGGGCGGCGCTGGATCGTTCGGGAGCGATGTTCCTTCCCGGGCGGCGAGGACGCGCCGCATGCGATGAGGGGACGGCCGCACCGTCCTTGTGCGCGAACGCACGACGCATCGGCCGAATTCGCCCCCTCAGGGCATCCCGATGCCAGCGATGGTTGAACATTCGGAAACGCTTGGGCCATAACTTCGCCATCGGCCGGGCGCATCCCGGACGAGTCGGCGCGGCGCGTGATGCGTCGGGGCCGGGCTCGCGGGCGCGTCGCGCTCCAGCGTCGCGCATCGGAATCGTCATGCAGGTCGTCGACGCGGTCGAGAGGGATGGGTTCGGGCAAGGGGGCGGCCAGGCCGACCTGCGCCGCACCCGCGCGCATGCCCGCGCCCACCGCCACAGCGCCCAGGTGCGCACGCTCCGCCGGGTGCTCCCGCTCGTCGCCGGCGGCGCGGTGATCGCGCTCGGGGCCTGGCTGTTCAACCCGTTCGCGGCGGTGCTTCCCGGCGTCAGCGTCGGGCCGGTGACGCTGTCGGGCACCAAGGTGCGGATGGAGAACCCGAAACTGTCGGGCTTCCGCAAGGGCGACCGCGGCTACGAGGTGACCGCCACGGCGGCGCTCCAGGACATGCGCAAGCCCAGCCTGATCGAGCTCGAGGCGATGCGCGGCCACGTCGCCACCGACGAGAAGGGCGGACTCGCCTGGATCGAGGCGGCCACCGGCCTGTTCGACACGACCCGCGAAGCCCTCGACCTCAAGCAGGACATCCGGATCTGGACCGACAAGGGCGAGGAAGCGCGGCTGCAATCGGCCGCCGTCGACTTCAAGGCCGGCAGCGTGAAGTCCACCGAGACCGTCACCGTGTCGGTGCCGAGCGGCCAGGTGGTCGCCGACGGGCTCGACGTGGTCGAGAACGGCCGGGTGATCTCCTTCATCGGCAACGTCCACACCGTGTTCCACCAGGACAAGGCCAAGGATTCCAAGGCGGACGGCAGGGTTGACGGCAAGGCCGAGCCGAAGGTGCCGCTGCGCGTCCTCACCTCCTCGGCCGAGCCGACGGACGGCCGCCCATGACCCGCCCGCTCGCGTCTGCGCGGCATTTCAGGTTCTTCGCGCTTCTCGCCGCCGCGCTCGCGTCCGCCACGCTGGCGACCGCGCCCGCCCGGGCCGAGAAGCCGGCCGCCCCGGCCGCGGCCAAGAAGGACGCAGCCTCGCCGTTCGGCGCGATGGGCGGCGGCAAGGAGCCGATCAAGATCGACGCCGACCGCCTCGACGTGTTCGACCGCGAGAGCAAGGCGATCTTCGCCGGCAACGTCGTGGCCGTGCAGGGCGACAGCACCATCCGCTGCTCGACGATGACGGTCCACTACAAGCGCGGCAAGGACAAGGACACGAAGGACAAGGACAAGGCGAACCCGGCCGCCGAGGCCGAGGAGAAGCCCAAAGACGCCGCCGGCATGGGCGAGAACGGCATCCAGAAGGTGGATTGCGCCGGCCCGGTCACGGTGGTGCAGAAGGACCAGGTCGCCACCGGCGACAGCGCGGTGTTCGACCAGGCCGCCAAGCGCATCGTGCTCACCGGCAACGTCGTGCTGAGCCAGTGCCAGAACGTCACCCGCGGCCAGCGCCTCGTCTACGACATGAACACCGGCCGGGCGAACATGGACCCGGTGCCCGGCGGCCGGGTCTCGGCCCTGTTCGTACCGGGCGAGAAGTCCGACGCGAACAAGTCCGCCAAGGGCTGCCCCCAGCCGGCCGGCATCGCCAAAACTGCGCCGAAGCCGGCTGAGGCCGTCAAGGCGGACGCCGCCAAAGGCGAGGCCAAGACCCGGGCCCAGGCCAATTGAGCGGTTCGCTCGGCGTCTCCGGCGGACAGGCCCTCTCCCCGCACCGATCCGAGACCGCGAGCCCTCGCCCCTCCTGGCTCGGGCGGGTGCTCGGCCGCGCCAGGCCCGATGCCGTCCCGGCCGAGGTCGAGGGCGGCCCCGGCATCCTCCACGTCCGCGGCCTGCGCAAGAGCTACGGCGCGCGCACGGTGGTGCACGAGGCCGGGCTCACGGTGCGGACCGGCGAGGCGGTCGGGCTGCTCGGGCCGAACGGCGCCGGCAAGACCACGATCTTCTACATGATCACCGGGCTGGTGGCGGCAGACCGCGGCCACATCACCCTCGACGGCCTGCCGATCACCCACCTGCCGATGTACCAGCGCGCGCGCCTCGGCATCGGCTACCTGCCCCAGGAAGCCTCGATCTTCCGCGGCCTCACGGTGGAGGACAACATCCGCGCGGTGCTCGAAGTCGCGGAACCCGACCGCAAGGCGCGGGCGAAAAAGCTCGATTCGCTGCTGGAAGAGTTCGACATCGCGCGGCTGCGCAAATCCCCGTCGATCGCGCTGTCCGGCGGCGAGCGCCGCCGCTGCGAGATCGCCCGGGCGCTGGCCTCGTCGCCGACCTTCATGCTCCTCGACGAGCCCTTCGCCGGCATCGACCCGATCGCGGTCGGCGACATCCAGGACCTGGTCAAGCACCTCAAGCAGCGCGGCATCGGCGTGCTGATCACCGACCACAACGTCCGCGAGACGCTGGGCCTGATCGACCGCGCCTACATCGCCCATTCCGGCCGCATCCTCACCGAGGGCACGCCGGAGGAGATCGTCGCCAACGCCGACGCGCGCCGGCTCTACCTCGGCGAGGATTTCCGGCTTTAGGCGCGGGCCCGGCCGGGATCGGTGTCGCGAGCGGAGGACGGCCCGGCGTGGATCTGCGACGGTCCGTTTCCGGGCGGAGCCGGCAGCAGCGGATACCGCCGTCGCGCCGGCTCACGCAGCTTCCCGGACGGGGGCAGGCGCGGGGAAGGGTCTCATACCAGACCTTGATGAGCCCGACTCATCGAGGTCTGGCCCCCGCGACTGCGGGGCGGCGGCAATCCGCCGGACCTCATGGGTCCTGATCCATGAGACTTAGTACGAGATCCTGACGGGGCGGACGTTCGACGGATCTCGGCGCCGCATCAGGATTTTTCGGTGCGCCATAACCGTTCTCGATTCCCGTCTCGAAACCGGATGCTGCTTTCGAGAGACATCGGGGGCGCCTCACGTCGGTGCCTCGGTGGTCCGAACTTTCGGGGAGGGCGGGGAGCGATCCTCGACACTGTCGACCGCGTCGCGCGATCCGCGCCTACGTTCTCTACGCGGTTGCATGCGGTGATTTTACGCAACCATAAATAGCAACGATGGGAGCCTTCGCTCCTGCCTTGCCCGATCGTGGGTCGAGCGAGGCAGATGTGGACCGGCCCTGGTTCTTCCCGCTGATTCCGACCCTACGACACGGTCGGAGGGAGCCCGACGCAATGCTGAGATCATCCATCACGACCCTCGACGGCTATCACGGCCTCCTGCCGCGCACCTGGACGCGGGACGAGACCTGCGACGAAGCCTACGTCGACGCGCAGAACGACTTCCAGGCGGCCAAGGCCCGGGCCTTCGTCCTGCCGATCGTGCGGGAGGCTCCGGTTCGGACCGTCCTGGACGTCGGCTGCGGCATGGGCGGCATGGCGGTGGCTCTCGAAACGGAGGGCTACGAGAGCTACGGCATCGACCTGCCTGGGCTGACGCGCCGCTGGTCTTCGGCCGGCCGGAGCGCCGACCGGTTCTACCTGGTCAATCCGGACGCGTTCGAGCTCCCGTTCCTCGACGGCAGCATCGACTTCGCATTCACCTTCGGCGCCATCGAGCATGTCGGCACGACCGACGGACACGCCGACCGCCGTCCCGACTGGCACGCGGTCCGCCGACAGTGGCTGCGGGAGATCTTCCGCGTCCTCTCGCCGGGTGGGCGGATGCTGATCGGCGGCCCCAACCGCGCCTTTCCGATCGACGTGGCCCACGGTCCCGACAGCCGGGCGACCGCCTGGGAGCGCTGGCTCGCGCGCCGGCTCGGCGCGACGGTCCACCGGACCTGGGGGGACAACTTTCTCTGGGCCTACCCGGACGTGCATCGCTACCTCGAGGGCCTGCCTTACGGGATGGAGGCTCGCAGCATCGGCGGGTTTCTCGACTTCTCGCGGGTTCCGGCCTTCGCGCGCCCGACGGCACGCGCCTACGTCGCCCGCATGCCCCGCTCGCTCTTGGGCACGGGGTTCAACCCGTGGGTGATGGCGCTGGTCACGCGCCGCGCCGACGGCTGAGCGGGATCCCAGGCATGCGCCGCCGGCCTATGGGGCGACGATCCCGGCCGACCTCGGAAATCGCCGTGACGGCGGCCTGCCGAGGCCTTGGCCGACGTTCGCGAGCCCGGGTGCTCAGATCGGTCCGCCGCCGCGAGCCCAGTTGCCGCTCGGGCGACGAACGGCGCCTTGCGGAAAGCGCCGACACGATTCGGGCGGTCGTACCGGGCCTCAGGTATGCGGCGCCGAGCACGAGCTCCAGCCCGCAGCACGGTCGCCCTCACGCCATCGCGTCGTAGGTCGAGACCAGCCCGGCCGGGGCCGTCGCACGCCAGGCCGCGAGCAGGGCGTCGCGCAAAAGCTCCTCCTCGCAGGCGTCGAGGTCGAGGTTGGTCCAGCCGCGGCGGCCCCAGGCGCCGTCGATGGCCGAGAACAGGTCCGGCTCGGCCTCCAACAGGCGTGCCTGGTCCTCCGGCGACAGCCGCAGCACCAGGCGGTCCTCCTCGGTCCACAGGGTCGCGAAGACCCGGCCGCCCACGCGAAAATCCGGGTTGCCCTTGTGCGCGCCCGGAATCGCCTCCGGCAGCATCAGCGCGAGGGCGCGCACGTCGTCGGGCAGCATGTCAGGTGCCGGCGGGCGCCTGCCGGCTGCTGGACCAGCTGCTGCCCGCATGCTCGCGGATGTCGCCGGACTCCGACCCGGTGGCCGCGTCGCTGGCCCACTCGGCGGGCTCGGCCACCGCCTCGATCCGGTCCTCGGGGTAGCGCGCCTCCAGGAAGAGCAGCGCCTCGGCTTCCGAGGCCGCCCGCACCGTGACCAGGGGGCGCGGGCCGGACGGGGTCCGGACGTCGGCGATGAACAGGCGCGTCATGAGGATCTCGCTGGGTGAAGGCTGTGCAGGCAACGTCCGGGACGGCGATTGTGTCCGTGCGGATGCAAGAGCGGCGTTCGACGATTGCGAGCTTCAAACAATCCATAACGCTAAGTTTTAACGTTAAGCCAGCTTTAAGACCTTGCCGGCATGGTCCGTGTTGTCAGCAGAGCCGGCACCGCAAGCTTCCGGCACATCAAAGCGTGAAGGAATTCTTATGGCCCGCTCCAAGCTCGTCGCTTTGGTGCGCACCCTGACGCTCGCGGCGAGCGTCGGCGCGCCTTCCCTCGCAGCGGCCGCCGACCTGCTGCCGCCCCCGCCCCCGCCGCCCTATGCGCCGCCGATCGAAGTCGGCGGCGGCTGGTACCTGCGCGGCGACGTCGGCGCCAGCGTCTACGACCGGCCGAAGTACAGCACCTCCTACGACTACAACCCCTACCCGGATGCCAACCGCTCCTACGGCAACGAGGTCGGCGGCGGCGGCTTCGCCGGAGCGGGCGTCGGCTACCAGTTCACCCCGTTCCTGCGCGCCGACGTGACCGGCGAGTATCGCTACTCCACCGGCCTGCGCGGCAGCGAGTACTACAAGGGCTACACCGACGAGAACGGGCTCGGCTCCTACGGCATCAACAAGTCGAGCGGCCACTTCGATTCGGCCGTCGTGCTCGCCAACGCCTACTTCGACCTCGGCACCTGGTACGGCATCACGCCGTTCGTCGGCGCCGGCGCCGGCTACGCCTTCAACCACGTCTCGGGCTACGGCAGCAACGGCCAGTACACCAGCGCGTCCTACGCCTACGATTACGGCAACCCGCAATACGGCGGCGGCTGCCCCTGCGCCCCCCCGACCTACAACTACGCTCCTGTCTACGACGCCAACGGCAACGTGGTCTACAACAACCAGGCCAACACCAAGTCCTACAAGGACAAGACCACCGGCAGCTTCGCCTGGGCCCTCCACGCCGGCCTCGCCTACAACGTCACCGACGCGTTCAAGGTGGAACTCGCCTACCGCTACCTGAACCTCGGCCATGCCTCGACCGGCGCCAGCTTCTCCACCTGCTGCGGCGAGGCCGGGGCCGGCGTGAAGGTCAAGGACATCGAGGCCCACGACGTGAAGATCGGCGTGCGCTACATGCTCGGCGGCCTCGTCGCCGCGCCGCTGCCGCCGCTGATGAACGACTATCAGCCGGCCCCGGGCCCGCTCGTCCGCAAGTACTGAGCCTTCGGCACGCCATCTTCGAAGCCGGCGCGGATCGCATCCGCGCCGGCTTCTTGCGTTTCGGCACCGACGAAGACCCGAACGAATACGGTTAAGCCGTTCACAAGATTTGTGGTTTACCAGTCTTCGCAAGGTGTCCTGCGGGATGCCATGTCATACCAGACCTCGATGAGCCCGACTCATCGAGGTCCGGCCCCCGCGACTGCGGGGCGGCGGCAATCCGCCGGACCTCATGGGTTCCTACCCATGAGACTTGGTATCAGGTCTTGCGTAAGGACGTCCCCATGGCTGCGCTCGAACGCCGCTTCGCCGCCACGGCGCTGCTTCTCCTTGGGCTCGGACAAGGTCTCGGGATTAGAGCGGCCGAGGCCGCCGACCTGGCGCCCCCGCCCCCGCCGGCCGCGCCGCCGGTCGAGGTCGGCGGCGGCTGGTACCTGCGGGCCGACTTCACGGAATCGGTCTACGGGCGCCCGCACGACGACACCCGGGCGGATGCGAACGATCCCGGCATGCCGCCCCTCGTCGGCCTGCGCCTCAGCGATGCGGCCGGTGGCGGCGGTGGCGTCGGCTACCGGATCAACCCGTGGCTGCGCGTGGACGCGACCATCGACCAGCGCGGGCCCGCGCGCTACCGCGCCTACTCCTCGCGCTCGAACTTCGCCACCGGCTACAACGTCGAGGCGGCGCAGGTCTCCGCGCTGACCGGCCTCGTCAACGTCTACGCCGACCTCGGCACCTGGTGGGGGCTGACGCCCTACGTCGGCGCCGGAATCGGCTTCTCCGACATGGGCGTCGCCCGCGGCTACACCCAGACCACCTGCACGGCCGATTCCTGCGACGGCAACCCGGGCACCGGCCCGCGCACCGCCGTGACGCGCCCGAGCCGCGCCGTCGCCTCGCTGGCCTGGGCGCTCACCGGCGGCGTCTCCTATGCTGTCGGCGGCGGCTTCAGCGTGGACGCGGCCTACCGCTACGTCGACTTCGGCAACGCCAAGAGCGGGCTGGACGCCTACAACGGCGGCACGCGCCTGAAGGACCTCGCCGCCAACGAGTTCCGCCTCGGCCTGCGCTACGACCTCGGCGGCGTCGGCAGCCTCGGCGGCCTGCCGAACCTCGTCGGCGTCGGCAACACCGCCTACGGCAACTGAGCCGGGTTCTCGACGGCGATCAGGACGGGCCGCAGGACGGCCTCGGGCCGTCCGCGACTCGCCTTGCGCGGAAGGACGGCCCCCGACGACCCGCGCGGACGGCGGGCCGTCCGACGCCTCGCCGGCATCCGGTTCACGCTCGGGCATTCCCTCTTATCGCGACGGGCCGGCGGGCGACGGCCGTCATGTGTGCGCGGTGCCTCGCATCGGCACAGCATATCGGCCGCGGTGGAAACCCGACATTAAGGTTACCTCCCTATCAAGACAGAACAGGTTTCGTAGTGCGGCGGTGCTGCCGCCCCGAGGACGACCGTGATGCGTAAGACTTCCCACGCACTTCTTGCCGCCCTGAGCCTCGCCGGCCCGACCGCGGCGCGCGCCGCCGACCTCGACTACGATTTTCTGCGCGGCCCCGACTACGACCCGCCGGCCGCCGTCACGACGATCGACTGGAGCGGCGTGTATCTCGGCGGGCACGGCGGCTACAGCTCGGCCGCCCTCGGATTCCAGAAGTCGTACCAGCCGCTGATCTTCCAGCGGACGCACGACTCGACGGCCGAATCGGACTTCGGCGCCTCCAACCTGTTGACGTCCAGGTCCCGGCGCGTCGGCGACGTGAGCTTTGGCGGATACGCAGGCTATAACTTCCAATACGATGACGTCGTCGTCGGCATCGAGGTCGACTACACCAGCTTCGGGCGCGGCGGCGGGTCGTCGGATAGCATCTCCCGGATCAAGACGAACAGCCTCGGCTATCTCGAAACGGTCGGCCTGCAGGGCGCCTCGAGCACGAAGATCAACGATTTCGGAACGATCCGCGCCCGCGCCGGCTACGCGTTCGGCAACCTCCTGCCTTACGTGACGGGTGGCTTCGCGATCGGCCGCGCCCGCATCGCGGACGGTGTCTTCATTCAGGATTCCGGCTACAACGCCACCACCTTCAACGCCAACCAGGCCCTGACGACCGGCAAGCCGGCCTACGTCGAGAACTTCGGTTACCGCACCGGGACGTTCAGCCAGACCGATCCCACGACGGGCGTCCCCTACACGAACTATCTCAGCCGGTCGAAGACCAAGACGGTGGGCGGCATCGCCCTGGGCGGGGGCCTCGAATACGCGATCACGCCGAGCATCCTGCTGCGCGCCGAATACCAGTACGTGCTGTTCAACGACTTCGACGGGCACAAGGCCAACCTGAACACCGTCCGCGGCGGCGCAGCCGTCAAGTTCTGATCGGCGCTTCGCCGATCGCCTTCCCTCGCGCCGGATGACCCCGATGCCCGTTCGGACCTCGCTCCCCATCGCCGCTCTCGCGGGCCTGCTGGCGACGCTCGCCGCCGGGCCCGCCGCGGCCCAGGGGCCGGGCTACGCCGAGG
>NZ_VRUT01000143.1:0-12368 GCF_008039465.1 Methylobacterium sp. WL120
CCGCCCGCGCGGTCGCCGCCGCGACCTCGGCCGCGCGCTCCGCCAGCCGCTCGGGCGCGACGAGGTCGGACTTGGTGAGCGCGACGACCCCGCGGCGCACGCCGATCAACCGGGCGATCTCGAGGTGCTCGAGGGTCTGCGGCTTGATGCCCTCGTTGGCGTCGACCGCCAGCAGCACCGCGCCCATTCCGGTGGCGCCCGAGATCATCGCGCGGACGAAGCGCTCGTGGCCGGGCAGGTCGACGAGGTCGATCTCGCCGTCACGCCCCTCGGGCGCGAGGAGGGCGAAGCCCGGCACGATCGAGACGCCGCGGGCCTTCTCTTCCTTCAACCGGTCGGTCTCGATGCCGGTGAGCGCCCGAACCAGCGCGGTCTTGCCGTGATCGACATGTCCGATCACGCCGACGAGGAGTGTCTTCATCGCTTGCTCGTCACCGTCCCGACCGGGCGTACTTCCAAAATCGCTGCCGCCGCGCGGCGTTCGTCCGACGACATGGCCGCGGACGCACCGGACATGCAAGCCGTTCCCATGAACGGCCACGTCGCGCCACCTGATCCCGCGACGCGCCCGCCGGCGAGGCCGGACCGCAGTCGATTGCGCACGATAGGTTATCGCATCAGGCTTTTGCACGAAGCGCAGGCGCCACCAAGGGCGAACTTCGCGGATGCGGCGCGGGGTGCGGCACCCTGGCCCCGCGCGTGCTACAGGGCTGCGGACCGCGACGGATCGGAGGAGAGTCCGGTGCGTTCTCGCGGTGACGGGGCTACGGCCCGAAACCAACGGACGACACGCTACATGGACACGCCGCGCGAGATCGAGCTGAAGCTGGACTGCACGGGCCCCGACCTCGCCGCCCTCGGCGCGCACCCGCTCCTGCAGGGGCACGGTGAAGGGCAAGCTGACGGGCACAGCGAAGCCGGAGCCTCCGAGCCGAAGCTTCTCGCGGCGACCTATTACGACACCGAGGACGGGGCGCTGCGCGCCGCCGACCTGACGCTTCGGGTGCGGCGGACGGGGGAGAGCTTCGTCCAGACGGTGAAGGCGGGCTCGGGCGCGGCCGGACTGTTCGACCGGGCGGAATGGGAGAGCCCGGTCGCCGGCGAGGCGCTCGATCCGTCGGCCTTCGCCGGCACGCCGGTGGCCGACCTCATCGCCGAGGCGAAGGCGCCGGCGCTGGTGGCGCAGTTCCGAACCGTGGTGATGCGCTCGGTGCGGCCGGTGACCTACGGCGCCTCGCGGATCGCGGCGACCCTCGACGAGGGCCGGGTCGAGACGGAAAAGGGCGACGCGCCCCTGTGCGAGCTCGAGCTGGAACTCGAATCCGGCAACCCCGCCGACCTGTTCGCGCTGGCCCAGGCGCTCGCCGAGACGGTGCCGCTGCGCGTCGGCGTGCTGTCCAAGAGCGCCCGCGGCTTCGCCCTGCGCGACGGCAAGGCCGCACGGCCGAGCAAGTCCGACATGTCGCCGCTGCCGAAGGACGCGACCGGCGGCGAGGCCTTCCGCCACATCGCGCTCGGGTGCCTGCGGCACCTGCGCCTGAACGAGGACGTCTGGCGGCACGCCCGCGACCCGGAGGCGCTGCACCAGATGCGGGTGGCCCTGCGGCGGCTGCGCACCGCGCTCTGGCTGTTCCGGCCGATGCTGGCGGGCGACGCCCGCGCGACCGCGCTCGGCGACGAGATCAAGCGCGTCACCGAGCCGTTCGGCCGGGCGCGCAACCTCGACGTGTTCCTCGAGAGCACCCTGCCCGAGGAGATCGCCCGGCGGCCGGACGAGCCGGGGCTCGTCGCCCTGCGCGAGCGCCTGGAGACCGAGCGCGACCGGGCGCACGACGCCGTCGGCGCGATCCTGGCCTCGCCCGAATGGCGCGGCCTGCTCCTCGACCTGCTCGCCTGGATCGAGGTCGGCCCGTGGCGGGAAGGCGCGGGCAAGCTCCGCGACGCGCCTGCCCGCGAGCTCGCCACGGAGGTGCTGGAGCGCCTGCGCCGGCGGATCGCCAAGCGCGGCCGGCACATCGAACGGCTCGACCCGGAGGCGCGCCATCGCGTGCGCATCGCCGGCAAGAAGCTGCGCTACGGTGCCGAGTTCTTCGCGGGCCTCTACGGCGGCCGGAAAGCGCGTCGGCGCCACAAGGCGTTCGCCGCCGCCCTGTCCGACCTTCAGGACCACCTCGGCGGCCTCAACGACCTCGCCACCGCGCACGCGGTGATGGCCGGCCTCGCCGACGAGTCCGGCCCCAAGCCGGACGCCCTCGACGGCCAGGCCCTGTTCGCCGCGGGCCTCGCCACCGCCGACGCCGAGGCGAAGGCGGACGACCTGCTCGCGGGCGCGGCCGAGGCCCACGGCACCCTGACCGACCTCAAGCCGTTCTGGCGCTGAAGCGGCCGGCCCACGGCACCTCGACGAGGCCGGACCATGCGGGCCGGGCGCGCCCGTTGGGGGTAGGCGCGCCCGGCCCGACGGTCGGCCGGCATCCGGACCGGGAGGCCGGGCGACGGGGCATCATCGCGCCTGCGTTTTTCTCGATCATGTCCGTTCGACGCGGGCCGTCATCGGTGCAACACGGACCGCCCGGGTTCTGTTATCCCCCCGACGCATCGGCGCCCCCAAAGACCCGGTTCCCATGAGCTTCCTGAAAGACATCTTCGGCCGCCTGACCCAGGCGGTGACGGCCTATGCCGGCGACAAGGCCTTGATGCTGGCGGCGGTCTCGGCCGCCGCCAACGTCATCGTCGCCGACGGCGAGGTGGCCGGCGCCGAGTTCGAGACGGCTTTGGCCGGCCTCAAGGCCAACCCGATCCTCGAGAAGGGCTACGACACCCTGATGCTCGAGGCCGAGCTCTACGACGGGATCGCCCGCGCCCGGACGCGGGCGGGCCGGGCGGAGAACCTGCGCCACGCGTCGGCGCTCGCCGACCGGGCGCAGGCGCTTCGCGAAAACGTCTTCCTGATCGCCGCCGACGTCGCCGACCAGGACGGGATCAGCGGCATCGAGGCGGTGGCGCTGGCCGAGATCGCCGCCGCGCTCGGCGTCGACGGCGACGCGCTGCTCGGCGCCTCGCCGGTGCGCCGCCCGGTACCGTGATCCCGGGCGGCGGCCGGACGGGCACGATCCTTGCCGGCCGCCGGGCCGTCACGCGGGCATCGTGACACGAGACACACACGCGAACACGGAGGCCAGGATGGCCGGCACGGCGAAGACCCATAACCTGCGCGTCGACGGCTCGCGCCTGTGGGCGACGATCACGGAGACGGCGCGGTTCGGCGCGACGCCGGCCGGCGGGCTCAACCGCCTCACCCTGTCGCCGGAGGACGGCCAGGTCCGCGACTGGTTCCGGGACGCCTGCCAGGCTGCAGGGCTCACGGTGCGGGTCGACGCCCTCGGCACCCAGTACGCCCTGCGGCCCGGGCGCGACGCGAGCCGCCTGCCCGTCGCCTTCGGCTCGCACCTCGACACCCAGCCGACCGGTGGCCGCTTCGACGGCATCCTCGGCGTGCTGGCCGGGCTGGAGGCGATGCGCGCCCTGAACGACGCCGGCATCGAGACCGAGGCGCCGCTGCTGCTGGTCAACTGGACCAACGAGGAGGGCTCGCGCTTCGCCCCCGCGATGATGGCGTCCGCCGCCTATGCCGGCGACTTCACCACCGACGAGATCCTGGACAAGACCGACGCGGCCGGCATCACCGTCGGCGATGCGCTCGACGCGATCGGCTACCGCGGGACCGACGCCGTGGGCGACCAGGCGATCGGCGCCTTCGTCGAGCTGCACATCGAGCAGGGGCCGATCCTGGAGGCCGAGGGCCTGACCGTCGGCGTGGTCGAGGGCGGGCAGGGCATCGCCTGGTTCGACGGCACGATCACCGGCTTCGAGGCGCATGCCGGCACCACGCCGATGCCGCGCCGCCGCGACGCGCTGCTCGGGCTGGCCGAGATCGCGCTCGCGGTCGAGCGGATCGCACGCGCGCACGCGCCCACCGCCGTCGCGACCGTCGGCGAGGCCGTGATCGGCGCCCCCTCCCGCAACGTGGTGCCGGGGCTGGTGCGCTTCACCCTCGACGTGCGCGACCCGAAATCGGAGGTCCTCGACGCGATCGAGGCGGAGCTGCGCGCGAGCCTCCCCGCGATCGCCGAACGGCGAAACCTCGCCGTCGACCTCGCGCGGATCTGGCGCAAGGAGCCGGTGCCGTTCGATCCGGGCGTGATCGCGGCGGTGGATGCCGCGGCCGAAAGCCTGGGCCTTTCGCGCCGCCGCATGGTCTCGGGCGCCGGGCACGACGCCTGCAACCTCGCGGGCCGGGTCCCGACCGCGATGATCTTCGTGCCGTGCAAGGACGGCGTCAGCCACAACGAATCGGAGTCGGCGACGCCGGCCGACTGCGCCGCCGGCGCCGACGTGCTGCTGCAGACGGTGCTGACCCTCGCCAACGCGCCGAAGGCCTGATCCGTGGAGGCCCCGACCCGGCAGGCGTTCGCCCCCCGCATCCAGCGGCGGCTCGACGCGCTGGCCCAGATCAGCGCCGAGCCGAGCGCGATCACCCGCCTCTACCTCACCCCCGAGCAGGCGCGGGCCGAGGTCCTGGTCGCCGGCTGGATGCAGGAGGCCGGGATGCGGGTGCACCGCGACGCCGTCGGCAACCTGATCGGCCGCGTCGAGGGCCGCGAGCCCGGCGGCCCGGCCCTGGTGATCGGCTCGCACCTCGACACCGTGCGCAACGCCGGCCGCTACGACGGGCCGCTCGGCGTCATCGCCGGGATCGCTTGCGTCGCGGCGCTGCTGCGCGAAGGCCCTCCGCCGGTCGCGATCGAGGTGGTGGGCTTCGCCGACGAGGAGGGCGTGCGCTTCGCCGCCACCCTCACCGGCAGCCGGGCCTTCGCCGGCCATCTCGACCCGGCGGCGCTCCGCACCCTCGATTCCGCCGGCACGACGCTCGCCGCCGCAATGCGCGAATACGGCCTCGACCCGAAGGCGGTGCCGGGCGCGGCGCGGCGCCCGGACGAGATCCTCGGCTACGTCGAGCTCCACATCGAGCAGGGGCCGATGCTGGAGCGCGAGGGGCTGCCCGTCGGCCTCGTCACAGCGATCAGCGGGGCGAGCCGCCTGGAGATCACCCTGTCGGGCGAAGCCGGCCACGCCGGCACCGTCGCCATGACCGAACGCCGCGACGCGCTCGCGGGCGCCGCCGAATGCATCCTGGCGATCGAGGCGCGCTGCCGCAGCGAGGAACACCTCGTCGGCACCGTCGGGCGCATCCAGGCGCTGCCCGGCGCGGTCAACACCATCCCGGGCCAGGCCAAGTTCAGCCTGGACCTGCGCGCGCCCGACGACGCGCAGCGGCACGCCGCCCTCGCGGACATCGACGGCGCCTGCAAGCGCATCGCGCTCCGCCGCCGGCTCGGCTTCGGCATCGCCCTCCTGCACGAGGCGGAGGCGGTGCCCTGCGACCCGGGCATGACGGCGCTGGTCGAGGCGGCGATCGTCGCCGAGGGCCATCCCGTCCTGTCGCTGCCGAGCGGGGCCGGCCACGACGGCATGGCGGTGGCGGCGATCGCGCCGATCGCCATGGTCTTCGTGCGCTGCCGCGGCGGCGTCAGCCACAACCCGGCCGAGTTCGCGAGCCTGCCCGACATCGAGGCCGGGACCCGGGTGCTGCTCGGGACGGTTCGCGGGTTCCTGGCGCAGCGGGCGGGGTAGCGCCGCGGATCAGACCAGCCCGAGGTCGGCCGGCGCCGCGTCCGCGAACACCCGCCGGAGGCTCGCCGGATCGAGCCCGTAGAGGCGCCGCAGCAGCCCGGCGAGCAGGCTGCGGTAGTCGGTGAGCACCGGGTGATCCCGGTTCTGGAACAGGTGCGCCTCGTCGGCCCGGACCTGCGGCCCGGCGATGCGGCCGCCGCGAACCCCGCCGCCCAGCACCCAGTAGACGCTGCCGTGCCCGTGATCGGTGCCGCGGTTGCCGTTCTCGCGGAAGGTGCGGCCGAACTCGGAGAGCACGACCACCACCGTGTCGTTCCAGGCGGGGCCGACCTCCTCGACGAAGCCCGACAGCCCGCGGCCGAGCTCGCCGATCCGGTCGGCGAGGTAGCCGGTGGCCGCGCCCTGGTTCACGTGCGTGTCCCAGCCGCCGACGTCGACGAAGCCGAGGTTGAACTGTTCGCGCATCAGCCGGCCGATGCGCCGGGCCGAGAGCTCGAAGCCCTTCGGCGAGACGGCGCCGCGATCCGCCTCGGCCTGATGCTCCGAGACCGACTGGTAGACCGCGTCGCGCACGCGAAACCCCTCGGCCACCGCCGCGCCAAGCGGCGTGTCGCGGTACATCGCCGTGATCAGCCCGGCCTGGCGCGCGTCGACGCCGGGCTTGGCGACCCCGTTGATCGCGATGTTGGGCACCGTCTCAGGCCCGCGGAAGATCAGCGGGATCTGCTCGGTGAAGGCGATCGGGCGCACCCGCGTCAGCTCGGCGGCGAGCCGCGCCATAAAGCCCGAATTGTAGTCGCGGGCGGCGCCGACCGTCTGCCCGAGCTCGATCGTGTCCTGGGTCTCGAAATGGCTGCGCGTGAGGTCGTCGGTGCCCGAAAACGGCACGAAGGCGGCCTGCCCCTTCGCGTAGAGCGGCAGGATCGTGTCGCGCAAGCTCGGGTGCAGGCTCCAGTCGGCGTCGAGGGCCAGCGCCGCAGCCGGGTTGGCCGGGTCCGGCCGCGCCACCGCGAGGGTCGGCCGGGCGCGGTAGTAGAAGTCGCCGCCCGTCGGGATCACGACGTTGGCCGCGTCGTAGGCGCCGCGCAGGAACACCACGAGCAGGCGCGCATCCGCCTTCGGCGCGGCCCAGACCCGGCCGGCGACGGTCGAGAGCCCGAGGGCGAGGGAGGCTCGGATCAGGCGGCGGCGGTGCGGGTCGCGCGGGTCCATGGGAGGCCTTCAGCGCATGAATTCGGGGGCGGACAGGAACAGGGTGTTCCAGTCCTGCGGGGAGACGGCGCGGGCGAGGGCGTCCCGGGTCGGGGCGCCCAGCGTCGCCGACAGGGTCGAGAAGTACAGCCCGTTCTGGAGGAGCGGGAAGGCCGGCTCGTCGGGCAGGCCGGGGGCCGGCTTGAACAGGCCGGCGGAGCCCGACCCGATCTGCCGGGCGATCTCGAAGCGCGTCGTCATCTGCCCCGGCCCGTTCCAGGCGGCGGCGCCGAGCGGGTAGCCGTCCGGCGTCGAGCGGTTGAACAGGCCCTCGCCGAGGCGGTTGAGCCAGCCCTGGACCGGCAGGGTGTTGCGGATCGTCCGGTCGTCGTAGGCGAGGCGCACGGCCGAGAGCACGTACCGGACCGGGTCCTTGAACCCGCCCCCGAGGGAGGCCGCGAACTCGGGCGCGTGGACCAGCGCGTCGAGCACGGCGGCGATGTCGCCGTCGCTGCGGGTGAAGACCTGCGCCAGCCGCGCCACCAGGGCGTCCGGGGGCGGGGTCCCCAGGACATAGGTCGCGAGCGCCGCCGACACGGCCCGCGCGGTGGCGGGCGCGCGGGCGATCAGGTCGAGGGCCTCGACGACCTCGGGCCAGCCGCGGCCGCGGATCGCGTGGCCGAGGAAGACCTTGTCACCGTAATCGTGGCGGTTCGGGTTGAATTCGAACAGGCCGGCGCGGACGAGGTCGGCCTGCCGTTCCGGCTTCAGCTTCGGGTCCTCGGGGCGGGCGTCGATGCCGACGCCCGTGAGGATGCGGGCCAGCGCCTCGACGTCGCCCTGCGTGTAGCCGGAGCCGACGCCCATTGTGTGCAGCTCCATCAGCTCGCGGGCGTAGTTCTCGTTGAGATGGCCGGCGGCGTTGTCGGCGTTGTCGAGGTAGCGCAGCATCGCCGGGTGCCGCAGGGTCGCCTCCAGCAGGTCGCGGAAGCGGCCCAGCGCGTGCGGGCGGATCGCCGCGTCGACGTAGTCGCCGACCATCGCCCGCAGGTTCGCCTTGCCCTGGTGGACGTTGAAGCGGTTGAGCCAGAACCAGGTCATGCGCTCGCGCAGCTGGTCGGGGCTCGCCAGCGCCCGCAGGATCGTCGCCGCGGCGGCGGCCCGGGCCGTGGCCGACAGCGCCGCCTGGTAGGCCTGCTGCGCGGCCTTGCGCGCCTCCGGGTCGGGCTCGGCGTTGGCGGCCTTCGCCTGCGCGTCGAAGGCGGAGATCCGCTCGATCAGCGTGCCCTTCGGCGCGAGCGCGTCGACCTGCGCCTGGGCGGCCTCCGGCAGGCGCGGGCTTACGGGGGGATGAAGCTGCTCCTTGAGCCAGCGCTCGCGGCCCTTGGCGCGCAGCTCCGCATGGCTCGCGGGCGAGACGCCCCAGGTCAGGGCATCGAGGAAGGCGGCGTCGCGAAGTGCGGCGTCGGTCGCCGGCGCCGCGCGGGCTGCGACCGGCGCGACGGCCAGGAGCGTCGCGAGCGTCAGACAGGACGCGCCAAGGGCAGGGCGCACGATCGAATCCCCCTCGTTCCCGCCCGATCCAGCGACCCGATTGTGGCGCCGATGCGGTTGCGGGCCGCGGGGCCTATTCCAGCGGGCCGACCGCGGCCTCCACCGCCGCGACCACCGCCCCCGAGCGCACCAGAGCGAGCGCGGCCTCCATCTCGCTCTGGTACCAGCGGTCGCCGGACAGGGCCGGGGCGATGACCTTGCGCACCGCGTCCAGCGCCGCCTGGGTGCCGGAGCCGAGGGGATGCTCCCGGGCCACGTCGGCGACGAGGGAGAGCGCCTGGCAGGCCATCAGGATCTCGCCGGCGACGATGGTCTCGACGTTGGCGACGATGGTGCGGGCCTTGCGCGCGCACCAGGTCGAGTTCGAGACGTGGTCCTCGGCGTTCGACTTGCCGGGGATCGAGTCGACCGAGCCGGGCATCGACAGGGTCCGGTTCTCCATGACGAGGGCCGACATCGTGCATTGCACGGTGGCGAAGCCCGTGTTGAGGCCCTTCTTGCCGGCGAGCAGGTTGCGCGGCAGGCCGTAGCTCATGGTCGGGTCGACGAGGCGCGCGAGCCGCCGCTCCGAGATCGAGCCGAGGTCGGTGGCGGTGATGGCGAGCAGGTCCATCGCCTGCGCCACGTAGGCGCCGTGGAAGTGCCCGGCCGAGATGCAGGTGTAGTGGTCGGCCCCGTCGGCGAAGATCAGCGGGTTGTCGGTGGCCGCGTTGATCTCGGTGCCCATGATGCCGTCGACGTAGGCCAGCGCCTCGCGCACCGGCCCGTGCACCTGCGGCGCGCAGCGCAGCGAGTACACGTCCTGCACCCGCGGCGGCGGGGCTTGGCCGGGCGCGCGGGCCTCGTCGGGGAACACCGTGACGCGGGCGCCTTCGGTGCAGCGCTCGGAATCGCCGATCATCCGCAGCACGTTGCGGGCCGAGGCCGCCTGGCCCTTGTGCGGGCGGGCGGCGTGGACGCGGGGATCGAAGGCGGCCTTCTCCGCCCGCAACGCCTCGAGCGTCAGGGCGAGCGCGACCTCGGCGGCCTTCAGCACCCGCTTCATGTCCTCGAGCGCCAGCACGCCGACGGCGAGCGACACGGTGGAGCCGTTGATCAGAGCCGAGGCGTCCTTGGCCTCCAGGGGGAATTCGGCCGGAAGGCCCGCCAGCGTCAGCGCCTCGCGGGCCGGCATGCGGCGGCCCTCGTAATAGGCCTCGGCCTCCGCGAACCCGCAGATCGCCCCGGCCAGGTGTGCCAGCGGCGCGAGGTCGCCCGACGCCCCGACCGAACCCTTGGACGGGATCACCGGCACGATCCCGGCGTTCAGGCAGGCGAGCAGCCGGTCGACGACGGCGACGCGCGGCCCGGAGAAGTTCGAGGCGAAGGCGTTGGCGCGCAGCAGCATGGTGGCGCGCACCGCCTCCGCGTCGAACGGCTCGCCCATGCCGGTGGCGTGGGCGTAGACGGTGAGCCGCTGGTAGGCCTGCATCTCGTCCATGCGCACGCGCTGGTCCTTGAACAGGCCGACGCCGGTGTTGAACGAATACATCAGCGGCGCGTCGTCGGTCATGAAGTGCGCGTCGATGTAGTCCCGCGCGCCGACGAGGTTCTTTCGCGCGCCCTCGTCCAGGACCGCCTCGGCGCGGTGGCCGGCGGCGTCGGGGCGGGCGACCGCGAGCACGTCCGCTGCGGTGAGGGTGCGGCCGTCGATGGTGGTCGTCGTCATGGGCTGTCTCTCGAAGGGGGGCTTTCCCGGCGGGGGAGCACGAACCGGGCCGTCACGGCGCCGGATGGCGGGCGATCCAGTGGCGGGCGACGTCGAGGCGGCGGGCGAGCCAGACGCGGTCGTGGGCGGCGACGTGGTCGAGGAAGCGGGCGAGCGCCGCCATCCGCCCCGGCCGGCCGACGAGGCGGCAATGCAGGCCAACCGACATCATCTTGGGCGCCGTCGCACCCTCGGCGTAGAGCACGTCGAAGCTGTCGCGGAGGTAGGCGAAGAACTGGTCGCCGGAATTGAAGCCCTGGAGGCTGGCGAACCGCATGTCGTTGGCGTCGAGGGTGTAGGGCACCACGAGGCCGGTGCGCCCGGCCTGCGTCAGCCAGTAGGGCAGGTCGTCGGCGTAGGAATCCGACAGGTAGGTGAAGCCGCGCTCCAGGCCGAGCTCCAGGGTGTGGACCGAGGAGCGGCCGGTGTACCAGCCCTCGGGCCTCGTCCCCGTCACCGCCGCGTGGATGCGGATCGCCTCGTCCATCGCCGCCGCCTCGTCCGCGCGGGAGGCGTCGCGCATGTCGATCCACTTGAGGCCGTGGCTGGCGATCTCCCACTCGGCCTCCCGCATCGCCGCGACGGCCTCCGGGTTGCGCATCAGCGCATGCGCCACGCCGAACACGGTGACGGGTATCCCGCGGGCCGTGAACAGCCGCCACAGCCGCCAGAACCCGGCGCGCGAGCCGTACTCGTAGAGCGATTCCATGTTCATGTGGCGCTGCCCCGGCCAGGGCTGCGCGCCGACGATCTCGGACAGGAACGCCTCGGACGCGGGGTCGCCGTGCAGGATGCAGTTCTCGGCGCCCTCCTCGTAGTTCAGCACGATCTGCACCGCGACGCGGGCCTCGCCCGGCCAGTCGGCCCGAGGCGGGTTGCGGCCGTAGCCGACGAGGTCGCGGGGGTAGGCAGGGTCGCGGGGATCGGTCAACGGATCTGCTCGGGTGGTCGCCAGGCTCCCTCGACGCAAGGACGCGGCCGGGGCCGCCGTCAACCCCGCCCGCGGGATCCGGCCCGAATCCCGCTTGAAGCCGGCGCCCGCCGTGCCCCCTCGGCGCGGCGCCGGAAAGCCGTGAAACCAGGACCGCCGATGCGCACGATCCCGATCGAACCGGTGGACGAGGCCGCCCTTCGGCCCTTCGCCGACCTGCTGGTCGCACCGGACAGCGGGCCGCGGCAGGACCATGCGAGCCCGATCGAGAACTTTCGCGCGGGCGTCGCCGCCAACCTCGCCCTGATCCGCAGCGAGCCGTTCGCCGGCCTAATGCCCCTGACCCGCCTGGAGCGGCATCCCCATTCGAGCCAGGCCTTCCTGCCGCTGGCGGTGGAGGCCTACCTCGTCGTCGTGGCGCCCGACCGCGACGGGCGGCCCGACGAATCCGCGATCCGCGCCTTCCGGGTGCCGGGACATGCCGGCGTCAACTACCGCGCCGGGGCCTGGCACGCGCACCTGACGACGCTCTCGACCCCCGGCACCTTCGCGATGCTCGTGCACGAGGACGGCACGCCGGAGGATTGCGTGTTCGCCGCCATCGCGCCGGTGACCCTCGGCCCCGATTGATCGATCTGCGCCCGCATGATGCGCAGCGTCAGCCAAATGATTATAAAATAGGCAAATCCGCTCGATCGGATCATGCCTGCGAAATGGGCAGGCGCGATACCTAGCCCCTTACGCGCCGGGTTTGGCGCAACCCTTGCCCGCCGACCCTGCCCCGCTCGGCCCACGCCCTTTCGATGAGGATGCCCGATGACGACCCGCGACGCACCGCTGCCGGATCTCGATGCCTTCGCCTCCGCCAGCGCCGCACTTCTCGGCTTGAGCCTCGATCCCGCCTGGGTCGCGCCGGTGACGGCCAACCTCCGGGTGCTGGCCGCCGCAGCCGACCTCGTCGGCGGCTTCCCGCTGCCCGACGAGGCCGAGGCCGCCCCGGTCTTCGAGGCCTGAGGCGATGGAGCAGAGCACCGACTGGAGCCGGGCCGAGGCCGGGTCGATCGCCGCCGGCGTCGGGCAGGGGCGTGTCCGAGCGCGCACCGTGATCGAGGCCGCGCTGGCGCGGATCGCCCGGATCGACCCGGCGATCAACGCCTTCACCGACGTGACCGCCGACCGGGCGCTGGCCGCGGCCGACGCCCTCGATGCGCGGACGGCCGCCGGCACGCCGCCGGGGCCGCTCGCCGGCGT
>NZ_VRUT01000144.1:0-12197 GCF_008039465.1 Methylobacterium sp. WL120
CGAACGGCGCCGGCAAGACGACCTGCTTCAACCTGCTCACCAAGTTCCTCAGCCCGACCGCCGGGGCGATCCACTACAAGGGCCGCGACATCAGCCGCCGAGCGCGCTGACGTCGCGCGCGAGCCGGTAGGGCAGGGCGGCTTCGAGCCGGCCCGCGCGGCGGATTGTGACGAAGCGCAGGGCCTCGGGGGCGAGGCCGGCGCGCTGATGCGCGGCGACGACGTGGCGGGCGTAGTGCGGATGCGGCGCCCGCGCCCGCGCGAACAGGTCGTCCCATGCGGCCGCATCCGGCGCGTCGGACGGGCCGGCCTCGATCGCGGGCATGTGGACGGCGGGGATCATCGCGGGTTCGCCGTGAAAAGGCCGGTCCAGACCGGGGTCGAGAGGCCGTGGACGCGGTGCGCCGCCAGCGCCAGGATGCCGGCGCGCAGGATCGTGGTCAGCGCCATCCCGAGCGCCGCGCCGATCACCCCGAGATGCGGCACGAGGAGCAGGCAGGCGCCGACGGCCACCGCCAGCATCGCCAGGGTGATGCCGGCGCAGAGCCGCTCGCCGCCGAGCATGGTCAGCAAATCCTCGCCCGGGCCGAACAGGCTCGCGGCGACGCTGCCGGCGGCGAGCACGGCGAGGATCGGGATGCTGTCGGAGAATTGCGGGCCGAACATCGCCAGCAGCAGGGGGCTCGCGGCGACGACGGCGAGCGCCACGAGGGCGGTGGCCGCCAGGGTGCCGCGGCCCTGCAGGCGCACGAGCCAGGCCAGCGTCGCCCGGTCGCCGACCGCATGCGCCGCGCTGAAGCGCTGCGCGGTGGCGGCGACGGCGGCGAAGTGCACGAACACCACGAATTGCTGGATGCGGGTCGCGGCGAAGTACAGGCCGACCGCCGAGGGCGGCATCAGGAAGCCGAGCACCACCACGTCGACGAAGGTGAAGCCGGCGTTGGCCAGGTCGATCAGCGCGATCGGCAGGCTGGCGCCGAGCCAGTGGCGCCAGCGGTAGCGGCGCGGGCCCTTGGGCAGGGTGCGCGCCATCCGCGCGATCACGAGCGTCGCCTGGATCGCCACCGACAGGATCGCGGCGGCGAGCATGCAGGCCATCGCGACCCAGGCGTGGGCGGGCGCCCCGAGCAGGATCGCGGCGACCATCGCGACCATCATCACGGTCTGGCGCACGAGGTAGGGCGGGGCGATCGCCAGCACCGCCCAGTTCTGGCTGCGGGCGAGGCCTTCGAGGAAGTCCTGGAGCGCGAACAGCGGCAGCACCAGCGCGGCGACGAGGAGCGGCGCCCGGTAGGGCCCGGCGACCCAATCGGGCCGCAGCGTCAGGATCGCGGCTCCGAGCCCGGCGACGAGGAGGGCGGCCGCGCCGATCGCGACGGCGCCGGCCACGAGGTAGCCGCGGGCGTGGTCGAGGTCGCCGCGGGCCTGGTCCACCGGCAGGAAGCGGCAGGCGCCCTGCGACAGGCCGAGGGTCACCGAATGGCCGATCATCGCGGTCCAGACCCAGACCGTGGCGAAGATGCCGTATTCCTGCCAGCCCATCAGCCGGGCGGTGAGCACCTGCGCGCCGTAGGCGAAGCCAGCCGAGGCGATGCGGATCGCGAACACGTCGAGGGCGGTGCGGGCGGGGCCGGTCGCGGCGGCGCGCAGGCGGTGGACGGCCGAGCCGAGGGTCGCCGCCGCCATGTCCGCCTCCTCGATCCCGCGCGGATCGGCCCCGAGCCCTAACCCGGCCGCCGTTGCGGCGGGGTTAATGGGGCAGGGGCAGGGTCTTACCGACGTCAGGGTCTTACCAACGTCACGGCTTTGCCGGCGTCAGGGCCTCGCCGGCACCGCCGTCGCCCCCGCGGTACCGGTGGGCTTCGGCGCCGTCGCTCCCGCGGTTCCGGTGGCCTCGGGCTGCTGCAGCGACAGCGTGATCGCGCGGCTGACGTGCTCGGCCATGCAGCGCAGGCCGAGGTCGTTGAGGCGGAACTGCTGGCCGAGCATGTGGCCCTCGCCCTTGTCGCTGCGCCCGGCGAGGTAGCGCATCGCGTCGTAGCGCAGCACCAGCGGCACCTTCTCCTGCGTCGCCACCGTGCGCACCGACTGGACGATGCTGGTATAGTAGGCGTCCGCCGCGAGGCTCGCGGTGTAGAGCGGGTCGACCAGCACCACGTCGATGTCGTGCGACTTGATCCACTTCACGGTCTCGGTGAGCGCGTCGGTGAAGGCGTCGAGCTCGACCCGGGCGAGGGCGTCGTGGGTGCCGACCTGCCAGATCACGAGGTCCGGCTCGACGTCGGCGACCATGCTGCGCAGCCGCTCGGCCGCGCCCGAGGCGATCTCGCCCTGGAGGCCGCGATATTCCATCACCACGTCGACGTTGGGCATCGCGCGCTCCAGCGCCGTCTCGAGCTTGACCGGATAGGTCGCCGAGGCCCCGGGCGCGGCGTTGCCGCCGATGGCGAGCACCCGCACCGGGCGGTTCTTCTGCAACGCCGCCTTCACCGCCGGGAGCTGGGACAGGGTGTAGAGCTGCGAGCCCGGGACGCGGCATTCCGGCGACAGGCTCGGATCGCCCGGCTCCGCCTCCTTGCTCCCGGCCCCGGAGGGCGGCGACACCACCATCGGGACGCCCGGCGCACGGGGCGCCTCCTGAGCTGCGACCGGCCAAGGCGCGACCGGCCAAGGCGCAACGGGCCAAGCCGCGAGCAGGGCGAGAAGCCATGCGACGGCGATCCGGTGCATCGCGCCTGTCCTCACGACGCCACCCGGGGCTTGCGGCCGCGCCATTCCACGAACCACGCCGTCGCGCCGAGGCCGACGATGCCGACGGCGAGCACGATCATGTCGACGACCAATCCGCCGCCGGTCCGAAACCGCAAGAGCTGGCCGCCGAGGCTCAAGATCGATCCCATGGAGAACACGGCCAGGGAATTCCGGCCCAAGCCCGCAAGATACCCGACAATCAAGGGGATCCGAGGCGCGATGATACCGTAGACCGGGCCGAACGCGAGAAGGACGCCCACGAAATGTAACAGGCGTGCCGGCGTCAGGTAGGTCTTGTCGAAGGTGAACAGCAGTCGCGGGTCCGGCACCAGCATCGGATCGGGCCGGATCTCCAGCACGGAGAGCACGATCCCGAGCACAACGATCGCGATCCCGAGGGGGAACAGCCGGCGCGACCAGAGCCGGAGCGTGCCCGAGGTGCGGTTCCAGTCCTGCAGCACGAAGCCGAGCACGAGCAGCAGCTGCCAGCACCACGGATCGAAGAACCAGTCGCCCTGGCCGGGCCAGGATTGCAGGTTCCACTCCTCGACCAAGCTGGCGAGATAGAGGCCGACCGAGAGCCCCAGCGCCAGGAGACGGTTCAGCCGGGCGATCAGCACGAAGGCCGGCGCGATCCCGAGCAGCACCACGTAGAGCGGCAGGATGTTGAAGAACCCGAGCTGGTGGGTCAGCAGGACCATGCCGACGACGGTCTGGATCGGGTCGGCGAAGAACCCGCCGGCATTGTGCCATTCGAGGATGAGCGGGTTGTCGAACACCAGCGCGGTGCCGGCGATCATCGCCAGCGCGATCACCATCACGGCGAGCTGCGCCCGGTAGACCTCGATGGTGCGCGACAGCAGGCGCAGGACCGAGCGCAGGCGCGGCTCGGGCGTGCCGTCGCGGCCGCGGGTGGCGATGCCGATCGACCAGCCGGCCAGGAACACGAACAGCTCGGCCGCGTCCGAGATGCCGTATTGCGAGTAGGTGTAGCGCTCGAAGGTGTTGCCGGGGACGTGGTTGATGAAGATCGTGACGAGGGCGAGCCCCCGCCAGAAGTCGATCGCGTTCGGTTCCCGCATCGCGGTGTCGGCTCCGGAAGTTCGGCGTGCGGGCTCGGCGGGCGTCGGCGCTTCGCGACGCAGCGAAGGCGGGTCCTGATACGGCGGCGCAGGCCCGACTGCAAAGGTTGGACGCGAACGAGGCGCACGACAGGTCGAACCGCCGCGCCGCGAGCCGCGTTACGCCGGGACCAAGGAGCGCACGATGTCCAGAACCCGCCCGATTTCCGTCTTCGTCCTCGCCGCCGCTCTGGCGTCGTCCCTCCCGGGGCAAGGCTTCCTCCCGGGGCAAGTCTTCCTCGCGGGGCAAGCCCTCGCCCAGGCCGAGACCGGGACCGGCGGCGGCGCGGCCTCGACGGTGACGGCGCCGAACACCTCGCGTGTCGGCCGGACCATGCCGCCCTCGACCGGGGCCGGCGCGGCTACCGCCGACGACCGCCGGACGCGCACGCCGAACGAGAAGCAGGACGACCAGCTCATGCGCGGCATCTGCATCGGCTGCAGCCCGAAATAGCGCCCGCCCGGGCGGCGGTTCATTCTGCCGCGTGTTCGCGCGCCAGCCTGAGGAGGTTCTGCCCGTAGGCGGTCTTCTTGAACAGCTCGCCGCGGGCGACGAGCTGGTCGCGGCCGATGAAGCCGCGCTCGAACGCGATCTCTTCCAGGCATGCCACCTGCAGGCCCTGCCGGTTCTGGATCGTACGCACGAACTCGGAGGCTTCGAGCAGGCTGTCGTGGGTGCCGGTGTCGAGCCAGGCGTAGCCGCGGGACATCTTCTCGACGTGGAGTTGACCCAGCGCGAGGTAGGCCTCGTTGACCGAGGTGATCTCGAGCTCGCCGCGCGGCGACGGCTTCACGGCCGCTGCGATGTCGAGCACTTGGTTGTCGTAGAAGTACAGGCCGGTGACCGCCCAGGTCGATTCCGGCTCGGTCGGCTTCTCGACCAGGCGCAACGGGCGCCCGGCCGCGTCCAGGGTGACGACGCCGTAAGCCTGCGGGTTCTCGACGTGGTAGGCGAACACCGTCGCGCCGGCCTTGCGCTCGGCGGCGCGCGCCAGCAGGTCGCTCATGCCGGCGCCGAAGAACAGGTTGTCGCCGAGGATCAGCGCCACGTCGTCGTCGCCGACGAAGTCGCGGCCGATGATGAAGGCCTGCGCCAGCCCCTCGGGCTTGGGCTGGACCGCGTAGGAGAAGCGTAAGCCGAACTGCTCGCCGGTGCCGAACAGGCGCTTGTAGTTGTCGAGGTGTTCCGGGCTGGAGATGATCAGGATCTCGCGGATGCCGGCGAGCATCAGCACCGAGACCGGATAGTAGATCATCGGCTTGTCGTAGACCGGCAGCAGCTGCTTGTTGATCGACAGCGTGGCCGGGTGCAGCCGCGTGCCGGAGCCGCCGGCCAGGATGATGCCCTTCATCGGGACGCCTCCGTTGAAACCGGCCCGATCAGGCGGTCGAGGATGGTGTCGAGAGCCTGCTGCCACGGCCGCATCGCGATGCCGTAGGCCGTTGTCAGGCTCTCGGTGGAGAGCTCGGAGTTGGCCGGGCGCCGGGCCGGCGTCGGGTAGGCGCTGGTCGGGATGCCGGCGACCGACACCTCGCGCCCGCCGCGTGCCACGCTGCCGGCGACGACGGCTTGCGCAAAGCCGTGCCAGGTGGTCGTCCCGGCGTTGACGCAGTGGAAGGTGCCGGTCGGCGCGTTCGCGTCGTCCGCCATGCGCAGGGCGACCACGGCGAGCGCCGCGGCGAGGTCGGCGGCGGAGGTCGGGCAGCCGTGCTGGTCGTCGACCACGGTGAGCCGGTCGCGCTCGGCCGCGAGCCGCAGCATCGTCTTCACGAAGTTGCCCCGGTGCGGGCTCACCACCCAGGCGGTGCGCAGGATCGCGTGGCGCGGGTTGCCGGCCCGCACCGCCAGCTCGCCGCCGGCCTTGCTCGCGCCGTAGACGCTGCGCGGGGCGATGAGGTCGTCGGGCCGGTAGGCGCCGGGGCGCGTGCCGTCGAAGACGTAGTCGGTGGAGACGTGCACCAGCGGGATCGCGTGGCGCGCCGTCTCGGCGGCCAGGATCGCCGGCGCCAGGGCGTTGAGGCGCCAGGCCGAAACCGGCTCGGATTCGGCCTTGTCGACCGCGGTGTAGGCGGCCGTGTTGATCACCGCCGCGAAGCGACGTTCCGCCAGCAGGCGGGCGACGGCATCGGCGTCGGTGATGTCGAGGGCGGCGCGGTCGGGGGCGTGCACCGTGACGCCTTCCGGCCAAGCGTAGGCCTGCAGCTCGGTGCCGACCTGCCCGGCGCCGCCGAGAACGAGGATGTCCATTCAGGCGCCCTTGCCTGTCGTGGGTGCGCCCTCGCTCGGCGCCAGGCCGAGGCGCTCGCCGGTGTAGCGGCCCTCGCGGATCGGGCGCCACCAGGCCTCGTTGTCGAGGTACCAGCGCACGGTCTCCTCCAAGGCCTGCTCGAAGGTCTTGGACGGCGCCCAGCCGACTTCGGCCTCCGCCTTGCTCGGATCGATCGCGTAGCGCCGGTCGTGTCCGGGACGGTCGGCGACGAAGCTGATCAGGTTTTCGTGCGGGGCGCCCTCGGGCCGCAGCCGGTCGAAGGCGGCGCAGAGCGCCTTCACCACGGCGAGGTTGTTGCGTACCGCGCGGCCGCCGAGCAGATAGGTCTCGCCGACCCGGCCGCGCTCCAGCACCGCCACGAGGCCGCGGGCGTGATCCTCGACGTGGATCCAGTCGCGCTCGTTCAGGCCGTCGCCGTAGACCGGCAGCTTGCGGCCTTCGAGCGCGTTGAGGATCATCAGCGGGATCAGCTTCTCCGGGAAGTGGCGCGGCCCGTAATTGTTCGAGCAGTTCGTCACCAGCACCGGCAGCCCGTAGGTCTCGTGCCAGGCCCGCGCCAAGTGGTCGGAGGCCGCCTTCGAGGCGGAGTAGGGCGAGCGCGGATCGTAGCGGCTGCCTTCCGTGAAGAACGCGTCCGGCGGCAGCGAGCCGTAGACCTCGTCCGTCGAGACGTGGAGGAAGCGGAACCGCGCCTTCGCCTCCGCTGGCAGCGCTTCGTAGTGGCCGCGCGCGGCATCCAGCATCACCTGCGTGCCGATGACGTTGGTCTGGATGAAGGCGCCCGGATCGGTGATCGAGCGGTCGACGTGGCTTTCCGCCGCCAGGTGCATCACCGCCTCCGGCGCGAAGTCTGCGAAGGCCGCGCGCACCGCGTCCGCGTCGCAGATGTCGGCCTCGACAAGGCGGTGGCGGGAATCCTCGGCGAGGCTGTCCAGCGAGACCGGGTTGGCCGCGTAGGTCAGCGCGTCCAGCGTCAGCACGGCGTGGCCGAGGTCGCGCACGAGATGGAGCACGAGAGCGGAGCCGATGAAGCCGCAACCTCCGGTCACCAGAATGCGCATGGCAGGCCTTTCCTTGAATGCGTCGACGGTCGTCGCAAGACGGGTCCTCAGAACACCGGTCCGAGGTCCGACAGGCGCGGCGCCGCCTTGTCCTTGTCCGACAGGATCGCCTCCGCCGCCGAGACCGGCCAGTCGATGCCGACCTCGGGGTCGTTCCAGACCAGGGCGCGGTCGTGGGCCGGGCTGTAGTACGCGTCCACCTTGTAGGCCACCATCGTGTCGGGCGTCAGGGTGCAGAACCCGTGGGCGAAGCCGTGCGGGATGAACAGCTGCTCGCCGCCCTCCGCATCGAGCGTCACCGCCACATGCTGACCGTAGGTGGCAGAATCGCGGCGGAGATCGACCGCCACGTCGAGGATCGCCCCGGAGAGCACCCGCACGAGCTTGGCCTGCGGCTGCGGCGCGACCTGGAAGTGCAAGCCGCGGATCGTCCCCTTGGGCGCCGAGAACGACTGGTTGTCCTGCACGAACGCGCAGGTGATGCCGGCCCGCGCCAGCGCGTCGACGCGGAACGTCTCCGAGAACCAGCCGCGGGCGTCGCCGAAGCGCTTCGGCTTCACCCGCATCACCCCGGCGAGCCGGGTCTCGATCACGTCCATCGCACGCTCTCCGATGGTGATGCGCTCAGCGCCCGACCGCGCCGTCGCCCACGCGACGGCGTCCGTCTCGGACGCATCGAGCGGGCTTCCAGGCATTCCTCATGGCTGTCAAGACGCGAGGACTTTTCGCGGCTCCAGCGCGCCCGCTACGGAATCCCGATCATCTTGTGCGTCTGGAGCGAGAGCCGCCAGCGCGCATCCGCCCGGCAATAGGCGACCGCCGCGCCGGTGTTGGCGACCCGGTCCGGGCCGTCCATCGGCTGAAGCCAGCGATGGCGGAAGTCGAGGTCGGCGACGGTTTCCGGCGCGAGGTCGGCCTGAGGGAAGACCAGCTTCAACTCGTCGCCGTGCCGCTGCACCAGGGGGGCGCCGGCCTTGGGGCTGACGCAGATCCAATCGATCCCCTCGGGCGCCGCCAGCGTTCCGTTGGTCTCCACCGCGATGGCGAAGCCGCGGGCGTGGACCGCCGCGATCAGGGCGGGATCGAGCTGCAGCAGCGGCTCGCCGCCGGTGAAGACGACGTAGTGCCCGTGCGGACCGCCCTTCCAGGTCTGCGCGATCCGGTCGGCCAGGTCGTCGGCGGTGGCGAACTTGCCCCCGCCCTCGCCGTCGGTGCCGACGAAGGCGGTGTCGCAGAACCGGCAGACCGCCTCGGCCCGGTCGGCCTCACGGCCGGACCACAGGTTGCAGCCGGCGAACCGGCAGAACACGGACGCCCGCCCGGCCTGCGCACCCTCGCCCTGAAGCGTGTGGAAGAGTTCCTTGACCGCGTACGCCATCGCCCCGCCGTGCCCGCGCGCCGTCGGCGCGGACCCCGTCCCGTTCCAAAAGGTCGTCGAGCGACAGCACATAGGCGTCCGCGTGCCGCAACGCCACATCGGTGTCCCGAGGCGCGAAGCTCAGCCATGGGCCTGCCGAGACGCTGAGGCTCCGCCATGCTCTTGCCACGGTGCCCGCGTTGAACGGCCGGCGATCCATGGGCCCTTGTTCGCAGCCGCGAGAGGGACGGCACCGGGCCCGGTGCCGGCGCGGCGTTCCATTGCTTTGAGTCGGGGTCGATGTCGAACCGTTTTCTGAGGCGCCTCTCCCTGGGGCTCGCCACGCTCGCCGGCCTCCTCGGTGCGCAGGCGGCCGACGCCGTGACCGCACCCGTGCTCGTGGTGGAGGTCGATTCCGGCAAGGTGCTCTACGCGCAAGGGGCGACCGACCCCTGGTACCCGGCCTCGATCACCAAGCTGATGACCACCTACGTCGCCCTCGACCTGGTGCGGCAGGGCAAAGTCTCGCTCGATTCGATGATCACGATCTCGGCCGCCGCCGCCGCCGAGCCGCCCTCGAAGATGGGCTTCAAGCCGGGCACGCAGCTCACCCTCGACAACGCTTTGAAGATCATCATGGTCAAGTCGGCCAACGACGTGGCCTTCGCGATCGGCGAGACGCTCGGCGGCACGGTCGACGGCTTCGCCGACATGATGAACGAGACCGCGCGCAAGATCGGCATGCGCGAGAGCCGCTGGTACAACCCGAACGGTCTGCCCGATCCCCGGCAATGGACCTCGGCCCGCGACATGGCGGTGCTCGGCCGCGCGCTGCTGCGCGACTTCCCCGATTCGCACGACCTGTTCTCGATCTCGGCGATTCAGTTCGGCCGCTCGGTGATGGCCAACCACAACGGCCTGCTCGGGCGCTACGCCGGCGTCGACGGGATGAAGACCGGCTTCATCTGCGCGGGCGGCTTCAACGTGGTGGCGAGCGCCAACCGCAACGGTCGGCGCATCCTCACCATCGTGATGGGCAGCCCGAGCGCGCGCGAGCGCGACCTCAAGGCCGCCGACCTGTTCGATTACGGCTTCGGCCAGTCCGCCGGCTGGACCGCGCAGACCCTCGACGCGATGCCGGCCTCGTCGATCGGCGCGCCGCCCGACATGCGGCCCTACATCTGCGACCGCAAGAAGCCGATGCCGATCGACGAAGGCCCGGGCGCCATCGCCGGCGCGGCCGGCAGCGCCGGCGCGCAGTTCCTTGGGGCCGCTGGCCTGTCCTCGTCCGCGCTGACCCTGGCGACGCTGAACGGCGCGGCCGCGCGGAACCGGACCCTGCCGCCGCGCGCGCCGCTGCAGCCGATCCTGGTCTGGATCGGTCGCGACCCGGCCGAGGGGCAGATCATGCTCAACGAGCAGGCCGAGGCCGAGAAGGCCGCCGCCGCCTCGAGCCGCACCGCGAAGCTCGAGGCCGCCAAGGCCAAGCGCGAGGCGGCGCTGGAGGCGGCCAAGCAGAAGCGGGCCGCGGCCTTGGAGGCCAAGTCGGAGGCGAAGTCGCAGGGGAAGGCGAAGCCTGCCGTCGCCGGCGGCGTGCCCCGCTCCGCCAGCGCCTACACCGCGGTCGACGCGTCCGGCATGCCGGAGGCCAAGCATACGCAGGCCCACACCAAGCCGGCGACGACGGCGACCCAGAAGGGTGGCAAACCTGCGCCGGCCAAGCCGACATCTGCCAAGGTGACGCCCGCCAAGCCGACGGCGAAGGCCAAGCCCGGCGGGGCAAAGTCCGCTGCCAAGTCGTCCGCTGCGAAGTCGTCCGCTGCGAAGTCCGCTGCGACCGCGGACGAGTGATCGGCCTCAGCGATTGAGCCCGCCGCCCGGCCGCGCTAGGCCGGACGCATGACCGACGCCCCCCGCCGACCGGACCCGATCCCGCTCACCGTGCTCACCGGCTTCCTCGGAGCCGGCAAGACCACGCTGCTCAACCGGATGCTGCGGGACCCGGCGCTCGCCGACACCGTCGTCATCGTCAACGAGTTCGGCGAGATCGGCCTCGACCACCTGCTGATCGAGGGCGTCACCGAGGACATGGTCCTGCTCGGCGCCGGCTGCCTGTGCTGCACCGTGCGCGGCGACCTGATCGCGACGCTGGAAGACCTGCTGCGCAAGCGCGACAACGGCCGGATCACACCGTTCCGCCGGGTGGTGATCGAGACCACCGGGCTCGCCGACCCGGCGCCGATCCTGCACGCGCTGATCTACCATCCCTATCTCGTGATGCGGTACCGGCTGCAGGGCGTCGTCACCGTCGTCGACGCCGTCAACGGGTCCGCGACGCTCGACGACCACCCGGAAGCGATGCGACAGGCCGCGGTGGCCGACCGGATCGTGCTCGCGAAAGCCGATCTGGCCGGGGACACCGCGCCTCTGCGGGCGCGGCTGGCCGCCCTCAACCCGTCCGCGCCGATCGATCCGCCCGACGTGCCGGCGGCGACGCTGCTCGGCGGCTTCTTCGGCCTCGACGGCAAGGCCGCCGACGTGCGCGCCTGGCTCGGCGCGGTGCCCGAGACGGACGGCCACGCCCACGACGTGAACCGGCACGACGCGGCGATCCGCGCCTTCTCGCTGACCAGCGACGCGCCGGTGCCGCGCCCGGCGTTCGAGATGTTCCTGGATCTGCTGCGGGGCGGGCACGGCCCGAAGCTCCTGCGCCTCAAGGGCCTCGTCGCGATCGCCGACGACCCCGACCGGCCGGTGGTGGTCCACGGCGTCCAGCACGTGGTGCACGCCCCCGTCACCCTGCCGGCCTGGCCCGACGACGACCGCACCTCACGCCTGGTGCTGATCGTCCGCGACCTCGATCCGGCCTTCGTCGTCAGCCTCTGGGACGCCTTCCTCGGCCGCCCGCGGATCGACGCGCCGGATGCGGCGGCGCTGACGAACAACCCGCTGGCGATTCCCGGCGGCTGATACGGCCTCCGCGCAATCGAAGCGGAGGCCGTGTCAGGCAAGCCTGCGCGGCGCTTGAGCGAAGCCCAAATCCGCCATCCCGAAGGGATCGACCGGATTTGGTATGACGGAGCCCGCGGCACCATCCTTGAAACCAGCCTGTCGAAGGGCACCCGAGGGGGCCCGAACGTCCCGGATCGGGACGATTCGTAGCCAAGGCGGGACGCAGGTGCCATGACGCACGGCTTCACGGTGATCCAGGGCGGACAGGCCCAGCCCGACGCGGCGGTGGACGTCCACCCGGTTTCGACCGCCACCGAGGCGGCCACCGAAGGTTGGCGCGTGGACCTGCGCCGCGCCGGCACCGTCGACGACGGCGCGGTCGCCGCCTGGCGGGCGCTGATGACGCGCAACGCGATCACCGATCCGCGGGTCGACCCGGATTACCTGCTGAGCGCGGCCCGGCATCAGTCCGGCGGCCGGGCCATCGCCTTCGCCCTGGCCTGGGACCGGGACGGGAGCGGCCGCGAGGCATTGCGCGGCGTGATGCCGATGGCGATGCCGCATGCGATCTGGGGGCGGGCGCGGGCCGGCATCACCTGCGCGTTCGTGCAGGACAACCAGTCGTTCTCGGCGCCCAAGGGGACGATCCGCGGCTTGCACTTCCAGGTCGCGCCGCAGCCGCAGGC